>JBMYOR010000237.1:0-5046 GCA_049599535.1 Bacteroidia bacterium
AAATCTGATAACAAGGTGTTAAGCCAAAAGCTTGTGGTTGAATAAAGCCGTTTATTGCTCTATTGTTGAGTTCCTGATTTTTGGTATATGCCAATGCAGTACTTAATATTAATACGCAGATAATAAACGTGGTTAAAGTAAGTACCATTTTTTGCCAATGTTTAAAACCTGAAGTGAACTTAATTGATGCGTAAAAGGAGTTTATTCCAAATAGCAAGGGTAAAAGCAACAGCACTACTATGTGTAAATAAAGACCCGTGAAATAGTACCAACAAGAGAAAACCCAAATGTCTGTTGATACTAGGGCCAGGTAAGCAACAAATATTATTGAGTCAATACTTGGATTTTGAATATTTTTTGGCTTGAAAACCTTTTTGAGAATTCTGAAAATTCTTACAATCAGAGTTGCAATTAATAGAATTTCGATTGTGGTTTTTAAATAATCAAACTGCTGATCACCAGTAAATTGAAATGAAGGGAGTGATGATTTAGTTTGATTTCGCCCAATGATTAGATTAATTATAAGTGCTGCAGTTACGATTTCGATTAAAAATATAAAACGTATTAATACGCAATCATCTTTAGGTTTACCGAAAGTAGTCAATGCTTTAAAGGTTCAGAAAATATGATTTTTCTTTTGATAAGTTAAGGCCAGCATTAATTTCAAGTTCGCTGCATAAACCTAAGGATTTATCAATAAATTTTTGCTTTTCTGATTTAGAATTACCGAGTAAGCGGTGATTCAAGGCTGTATTTAACTTGGTTATCTTTTTATTCAGATCTTTAGTAGACTCATTAAAAAAGGCTTTACCAAATTTTTGCCATATATATTCAATGGCAAAAGAATTTGGATGTACCAAGTCTTGTTCAAAAAAACGATAGTCCCTTAAATCATCCATCATTAATTCGTAAGATGGAAAATAAAAACAATTGTTTTTATTAGCTATAAACTGGTGTACTGCTGCAATTAAATAGCTTTTACTAATTTGATTTTGTACAATGCCATCTTTAATATGCCTTATTGGGCTAATGGTAAATACAATTTTTGTGTTGGGGTTTACCTGATTTAAAGTATTATTAATTTGCCCAAGTGCGGTAATAATTTCGGTAATGCTTAGTAGTGTTTTTTCAAAAGCACTTGGCGCTACTTTATGGCAATTGGCAACAATTTGGTTGTTCGAAATTAATTTGTATACCCATGATGTGCCCAAGGTTATAAAAACAACATCCGCTTTTTTTAAAGCAATACTGAGCTTTACATTGGCCACCGCTATTTTTTGAGTTAATTCTTCGGTACTGTTGCTTTTGATATCAGAATGATATTCAAAACTTTTAAAAACACCATTTTGCTCAGTAAAAAGGCTTTGATTAACGGTATTACCGTTAATTGAGTTGATAATTATGTTTGATAGCGAATATGGGTTAAAAACTATACCGTGGGGATTTATGGCGCTTTTAAATCTATGGCTAACTAACTTTTGGCCAATACTATTAGAAAAACAAGATCCTAATAAAACAATGCATTGGTTATGGTTGATTTGAAAAGAAAAAGGTGAAACCCCGAGCTCTGTTCTGAATTTCACCTTTTTAAATTTTAGTTATATTTTTTACTTAGTTCGCCATTTCAGAAATGAACTTGATTTTAACCAATCTCACTTCTTCGTAACTATAAACATCTTCGCCAAACTCTTCCATGGCAGCTTCCATCGATGGGTTTTTAGCTTCTTTAAAGTAATCATAAAGATCTTCTTGATCATCTTCGTCAATAAGGTCATTAACGTAATAATCAATATTTAGCTTGGTACCTGATAAAACAATATTTTCAATTTCATTTAAAAGGTCGTCCATGCTCATGCCTTTTGAGTTGGCAATATCGTTAAAGTCAAGCTTACGGTCTAGCGATTGAATAATATAAACCTTGTTCGCAGATTTTGAAACAACTGACTTTATTACAAGGTCATCAGGTCTTTCAATATCATTTTCTTCAACGTATTTTTTTATTACTTCAATAAATGGTTTTGCATAACGCCTTGCTTTGGTGGCACTTACTCCAACCACGTTGCTCATTTCTTCCATGGTAATAGGATACCGTATGGCCATCTCTTCTAATGATGGGTCTTGGAAAATAATGTATGGAGGCAACTCATATTTATGCGCTACTTCAAACCTTTTCTCTTTAAGTAAAGCAAAAAGTACTTTATCGTATCCGTCTTGTTTTTGTCCTGTAGTTACAAGGTCATCGGCTGAATCATCTTCAAAATCATGATCAATTGCCACTTCAATTGTTCTGGGTGATTTTAAATATGCTTTACCTGCATCGGTAACCTTTAATGTGCCATAGGTTTCAATGTCTTTTGATATTAAGCCTTCAAGCATTGCCGCACGCACTATACTTTTCCAATAGTTATAGTCGTGGTCTTTGCCAAATCCAAACATTTTTAGCTTGTCATGCTCGTAAGAAACTACTCTTTGTTTCTTTTCGCCCATTATTACTTGAATAATGTGCTTCAACAAAAATTTGTCTTTGATCTCAAGTAGTAATTCAATTACTTGTTTTACTTGGTCATTGGCAATAAATCTTTCTTTAGGATGAACGCAATTATCGCACATTTTAATTTTACCCTCTATTCGGCACGCGGTATCGTCGTGATCTTCTCCAAAATAGTGTAAAATTCCTTTTCTTCTACAACCCGAACTTTCGCTAAAAGCGGCCATTTCTTCAAGTAGCTGCATACCAACTTCTCTCTCCGATACTGGTTTGTCTTTTAAAAAGTGTTCAAGTTTCGAAAGGTCTTTATAATCATAAAAAAGAATACAATCTGATTTAATGCCATCTCTGCCTGCTCTACCGGTTTCTTGATAGTAGCTTTCTATACTTTTTGGTACATCGTAATGAATTACAAATCGCACATCGGGTTTATCAATACCCATTCCAAAAGCAATTGTAGCCACTATTACATCAACATCTTCCATCAAAAATGCATCTTGATGTTTAGATCTTGTGGCTGAATCCATACCTGCATGGTATTCAAGGGCTTTTAGCCCGTTAACTCTTAGTGTTTCAGCCAGTTCTTCAGTTGATTTTCGGCTCAGGCAGTAAATAATACCTGATTGTCCAAGCCTTTTTTTAATTGCAGAAATTATTTCTTTAATGGCTTGGGTTTTGTTCTTTTTGGGTCTTATCTCGTAGTATAGATTTTCTCTTAAAAACGACGATTGAAAAACTACAGGGTTTTTCATTCTAAGGTTTTTAATTACATCTTCTCTAACTTTTGGAGTTGCTGATGCAGTTAAACCCATAATTGGCACTACGCCAATATTCTCAACAATTTGTCTAATTCTTCGGTATTCTGGTCTAAAATCATGTCCCCATTCCGAAATACAGTGTGCTTCATCAACTGCCACAAACGGAATTGTAATTTCTTTTAAAAACTTAATTGTGTCTTCTTTGGTAAGTGATTCAGGGGCCAGATAAAGTATTTTGGTTACTCCGCCTTGTACATCTTTTCTTACTTGGTCTAATTGCTTTTTAGATAATGATGAGTTCATAAAATGAGCAACACCATCTTTACCACCAAATGCCCTTACAAGGTCAACTTGGTTTTTCATTAAAGCAATAAGAGGAGATATAATAATTGATGTACCCTCGCACATAAATGCAGGCAATTGGTAGCACAAACTTTTGCCACCACCTGTAGGCATAATCACAAAAGTGTCAGTGCCTGAGAGTATACTTTTAATTACTTCTTTTTGAGTTCCTTTAAACTCGTTAAATCCAAAATACTTTTTGAGTGAATCATAAAGAGTCGCATCTGTAACGACTTCGCTATGTAAATTTTTTTCCATTATAAATGAGCTAACGCTGCTTTATGTTATTTTGTAAAAATCAATTTCGTTAAAGTGATCAACACTTATTACCTGTAGCTGTAATGCCTAAGCGTAAAGATAACATAATATTTAATTTCGGGGCGATGTTCAAATCCACCTTTATTAATAACTACTTTATTGCCTTTTGTGCATCAGTTTGGTATTTGTCATCTGCCGTGTTGATAAACAACCAATTAAACGGTAACGATTTTGTGGTTTCAATGTTTCTATTTTTTAGCACGGTTTTAATGTATAATCTCGATAGAATTTTTGGCGATGAATGGAGTTTAGTAAAATCATTTGTAAAAGATATACTTAGTAAAAACAGCAGCTTAAATAAAACCTACAATAAGCTAGTTTTTCAATTGTTTTTTGCCCTGCCCGCTATTGTGCTTTTCTTTTTAATGCCTTATAAAACACAGTTTGCGTTGGCAATTCCTGCATTTGTTGCGTTTGTTTATGCATTTCCGTTGGGGCAATACCATGTAAGATTAAGAGAGTTGCCATTTGCTAAAATATTTTCAATAGCATTGGTTTGGGCTTGGGTTGGTTCATTTTTATGTTCCGAATCTATTAGCAACCGTCAAATAATTCTGTTTGTTGAAAGGTTTTTATTGATTTACGCCATTACAATTCCGTTTGATTTAAGAGATATCACAGCTGATCAACAAAAAAACATAGCTACAATTCCTATTAAGGTTGGTGTAAAAAAGTCGTTATCAAGTGCAGTTTTGGCTATTGTAGCCATGTTTACTATAATTTGGATAACTGATGGAAGTATTTATAGAATGCTTGTTGGCTTAATTGGTATAACCTTAGTTTTACTTTGGAATAAGCATCAAAGTTGGATTTACTATTTATTGGTAATTGATGGATGCATCGTTTTAGACTCTATTGCCATTCTTTTGCAGCATTATCAATAATATGAAAGGATTAAAAAAGATTATTGCATATCTGTTAGGATATTTAAAGGATGTTTTTCCGATTAAAGGGGCAAATAAAAAAGACGCCACAAGCTCAATTCTGTTGCTGTTTAGTTTATTTACTTTTTTGGCCATGGCTATATGGTTTAATTACACCTACAATTTTGAACGCGGGATACTTGATAAAGAACGAAATCGCGGACTATATTTTATATGGAATATGATTTACTATGCGGTACCTTATTTAATAGGGGCC
>JBMYOR010000238.1:0-5036 GCA_049599535.1 Bacteroidia bacterium
CGGCTCGAGCGGGATTTACCAAAAGCTGCATAAGTATTCATATAGCAGTGTTTTCAGGTTTAATAATTAAATCCGTTAACACGAGTTCAGGTTAAAAACTCAAAATAGCTAGTATTTGGCTCGTTTTATTAATCGAACTCAGGTTGTTAGTTTCTGATATAAAAAAAGGGTCGCTAATGCAGCGACCCTTTTTATGTTTTATGCACGAGTAAACTACTCTACCACAAATCGACTTGTATAATCATTGTTTTCAGTTATAGCTTTAAAAATGTAAGAGCCTTTTGATAAGCTGGTTACATCAACTTGATTTTGATTTACTCCTTTGAGCAACTGCTTTCCGTTTAGATTATAAATTTCAAAAGTAAATGGCTCTTGTATGTTTACATTAATAAAGGCTGAAGTAGGGTTTGGATAGATGCTAATTGTTTCTTCTTCAAGTTTATTTACACCTACAAATGGATCTTCCATAGCTTTTAGGTTCATACTCCAAACACCACGACCGTGGGTATAAACAAATAGTTTTCTATCGGTATTTCTCAACCTAATATTGTGTATCGATACATTCGGTAGTCGATCTTCTTTAATCCAGTTTACACCGCCATTTTTAGTAATGTACAGTCCAAAATCTGTAGCAGCTATTAAAAAAGAATCCGGTCGGTAGGGGTCAGATTCAATCCAATTTACGGGTAGTCCTTGTGGCAAATCTCCACTTATATTAGCCCAAACAGGGTTTTCAGTTTCGGCGCTATCTACCCGCCAAGCTTTAGGGGCGTTTGAGTAATTACTCATTGCCAAAAACAAAGTTCCGTCATTTCTATTATGCACTTTTATACAAGCAATAAAGCCATTGTTTAAATCACTAGGAGTGTTTGAAATTCGTACTTCTTGGCCGGTTTCGGCATTAATTGGGTCTTCAAGTCTCCAGAGTTGTAGATTATCTCCACCAAAATAAATTCGTTTCGGAAACTCAACATAAGGAATACCAATTGAGTACATATTGATTTTTCTGTCTACAATCTGAGTCCAATCTTGGGCGCCATCAAAGCTCATCCAAATACCGCGGCGGGTAGGGAAAAACAGCATGTCGCCATTTAAATAGTTCATCTCGTAAGGGTTTATAAACCAAACGCCATCAGCCAATACGGTGTTGTTAATAGCTCTTATGGTTGAAGGTATGGTATTGTTGAGCGCTCCTGTTTTTCTGAGATTACCATTTTGAGATGATACGTAAGCTACTTCAGGGTTTTGCTGATTAATATGACAAAAAGAACCATCGCCACCATATACCTGAGTAAACTTGCCACGGCCATCTTTTGAGTAAGTACTCCATTGATCTTGCGAGCCAACTATTACACCGTTAGAATCTGGTGTGTAAGAGCCAGCATATGCTTGTAGCACATTATATCCATCGTTTTTAGCCACTGAGTTATTGGCCACATTGGTCCAGTTGTATTGAAAAATTCCGGCATCGTTACCTACAAAAAAGGCTCCAGGAAAATCTCTTCTAAAAGCAAAACAGTGGTAATCGGCATGAGAGTTTTGAGCTGCTTTCCAGCTTTTACCACCATCTCTCGAAAAAGCAGGGC
This sequence comes from Bacteroidia bacterium, assembly GCA_049599535.1. Taxonomy (GTDB): domain Bacteria; phylum Bacteroidota; class Bacteroidia; order CAILMK01; family JACPUW01; genus JACPUW01. The sequence goes on from JBMYOR010000238.1 coordinate 1,587, forward strand.
TAGCACTTGCAGCAAATACTAAATTGGTGTCAATAGGGTCAACGCCAAGGGCCAAGCAATACCACGGAAAACCAAAATTAGCGCCTGTGCCTGATTGCGGGTTTCCCATAAGTTGCCAATTGTCTCCACCATCAGATGATTTATACAAACCTACCGCAGAGCCATTATAGCCATTGGTGCCTTTGGCAAGTAGGGCGTATACAACATTTGGAAACGAATCTGAATAGGCAATATCAATTCTATTAAAACCGCCAGAAGGCAATCCGTTTTCAAGTTTTTCCCAATCGCCAAGGTCGCCTGTTTTTGATCTAAAAATACCACGGCTCTCAACAGCAATTAATATGGTGCTATCGTAAAATACTTCAATATCATGAATATCTACACTTGCCACATATACGCGCTCAAATGTATCGCCGGCATTAGTCGATCTCCACAAACCGCGGTTGGGGGTTGATACATACACTGTGTTGCTATCAACTAGGCTGTGTTTAATATCCCAAGTGTATGTAAAGTTATCGTTTAGTGTTGACTCTAATTGCTCAAAGGTTTTACCACCATCAGTACTTTTAAAAACACCTTCGCCGGGTATTCCTGCTGAGTTTCCTGATCCTTCTCCTGTGCCGTAGTACATTACATTATGCTCAAAAGGGCTTTGGGTAATACAAGTAGCCGAAAGGTTGGCGGCGTAATCATTAATTGGGCTCCAAGTTTTACCAAAGTTTTTTCCTTCCCAAACGCCACCTGAAATTCCGCAAGCTATAATGCGCGATGAATCTGCATAATCTATTAACATATCACGTGTTCGGCCGCCCATTTCTTCAATTGGCCCTATTTCTTTTATGTTAAAAAGCTCGGTTTTTTGTTTCTTTTTCATTGCTACCGACTGGTCAGCCTTGCGCCATTGGCTATACATTCCAAAAGGAACAGCTTCACCTTGTTTAAGTCCTTTTATGGTACGCCATTGCTCAACCCAGCCCGGCGCCATACCTGGTCCGTGGTGTTCGGTGTTGGGAGTTATAGTATTGGAGTTGAACTTAACGGCTTGATAGCCAATTAGAAATATTGCAGTAGCGAAACCTATTACTGCAAAAACTTTTTGAAATGCTCTATTCATTAAAACTAATGTTAAAATAACACAACGCAATATTAACCTAATGGGTTTTGGTGCTTGGTTTAGATATGTAAGTTTGTGTCATTAAAAAAACCAAATAGTATGATGAAAAGAAGTTTTTTAATGCTTACTGTTGCTGCAACCATTTTTGTTTACGGTTGCGGAAATAAAGGAACCGAAACAGGATCAGGAAGTGAAGGTGATGGCGCTGAAATGACAGAGCACGATCATAGTAACGGACATGACCACGGTACTGAAAGTGCAACTTTAGAAACCATTGCCGTGCCTGAAGGTGCAAAAGTGTTTTTTGCAAACCTTAATGATGGAGATACCATTTCAAGCCCAGTTATGATTGAGTTTGGCCTAGAAGGAATGGAAGCTGGCCCTGCTGGAGAATTACAAGAAGGTATTGGTCATCACCATTTGATAATTGATGGTTCATTCTTAGAAAAAGGTGGGGTTGTTCCTGCTGATGATAACAATATTCATTACGGTAAAGGGCAAACCGAAGCTGAAATTGAATTAGCTGCAGGTGCGCATACCTTAACCATGCAATTTGCCGATGGTTACCACCAAAGCCTTGGTGAGCAAATGAGTGCTACCATTAGTGTTTTTGTAGAAGGAGTAGCAGAAGATGTTGAAGCAAGCGCTGAAACTGAAGAAGGCGCAGAATAACTACATAAAGCTTAGAGAAATATAGAAGCCTCGGTTTTTGCCGAGGCTTTTTTGTTTTTTATATTTCCCAGTTACCTATTGATTTTATTCATTCCTTTTTCTTTGGGCTGCGACCTGAATCCTTTAGCGCTTTGTTAATGATCCATTCAACCTGTCCATTTACGCTTCTAAACTCGTCGGCGGCCCATTTTTCAAGGGCGTGCATCATATCTTCATCTACCCGCAGGGCAAATGCTTTCTTTTTTGGCATTAGTGGAAACGTTCGGGGTTTATCTTTTCTAAAAGTGCTGCTTGTTGGCTGCCAATATTCACAAAGTTTACAACACGCCACCCTTGTGAAGCTTCATCATTTAAGCGCTTTTCGTATTTCTCTAAACTCTCGAATGGCCCTTTTTTAAAGAATCTATATTTCATGGTTTTTGGTTTTTAGTTGTAAAGCGTTCCTGTGTTTACTACGGGGCTGGTGTCTTTATCAGAGCAAAGCACCACCATTAAATTGCTTACCATGGCGGCTTTTTTATCGTCGTCTAATTCAATGATTTCTTTTTTAGAAAGTTCTTCAAGCGCTTTTTCTACCATACCAACTGCACCTTCAACAATTTTAAGTCTAGCGGCTACTATGGCGGTGGCTTGTTGGCGTTTTAGCATGGCCTGTGCAATTTCTTGAGCATAGGCTAAATAGCCAATTCTAGCTTCCATTACTTCAATGCCTGCAATTGATAAGCGCTCAGACATTTCTCTTTCAAGGGCGTCGTTTACTTCTTCAAGGCCGCTGCGTAGGGTTATGTCTTTTTCTTCATCATCAAAATTATCGTAAGGGTATTGCATGGCCATTTTTCGTACGGCAGCATCAGTTTGCACACGCACAAAGTTTTCATAATTGTCAACATCAAAAGCTGCTTTAAATGTGTCTTTTACTCGCCATACCAAAATGGTGCTAATAAGTATTGGGTTTCCTAAAAGGTCGTTTACTTTAATTTTTTCGCTGTCAAAGTTTCTTGCTCTTAGCGAAATCTTAACCTTTGAATAGAAAGGATTTACCCAAAAGAAGCCATTGCCTTTTACGGTGCCTTTGTATTCGCCAAATAAGGTAAGTACTCTTGAGCCATTGGGGTTTACAAAAAAGAAACCGGGAGCAATAAATAATGCAATTAGACCTGAGGGAATAAATAAGAATACCTCGTTGGCTAAAAAGAAAATGGTACCGGCAATTGCGCCAATTAAAATGACTAGCATAATGTAACCGGAGATGGGTGATTTTGATTTTTCCATGGTGATTTTGATTTGATTATGATATCAAAATAATATCATTTCAAATTTACAAGAAAATGCTTTGGGATGAGTGGTTGGATTGGAAGGGTGGGAGGTATTGCGAAGAACATGAGGGCGATTTCAGAATGAACCAAAACTTTTCCAAAGTTCAGCTTGTGTTAGGGCATCTTGATTTATAAAAAAGGTTTAACCTTAATTTTAATGTCAAATTTTGGAAAAGTTAGAATGCCAAATTTAAAAATCAGCGTTAACGCTCTAGTCACATTAAAAACTAATCGAATTCAGGTTAAGGGTAAAATGTAAAAAGCCCATGACCAAAGTCAATGGGCTATGGTTTGAAAATAGGCCAACCATTCCGGGTTAAATCAAAGATTGGATGGTTTTGTATTTAG
>JBMYOR010000239.1:0-5022 GCA_049599535.1 Bacteroidia bacterium
TCTGGCTTTTGATCTGACAGATAACCAAACAAGCCTAAAAAAGAAAAAAGCAAAAGTTATTCTGGGTGATATTATCATTTCAACTGATGCTGTTCGTAAAAATGCCGAACTTGCGTTTGATGTATACCTAAAAATGTTGCCCAAAATGTTTAAACCCACAATAATGAATATAAAGGTGAGCAAAGCTTGTGCTTTGCCTTCGGCATTAATTATATCGTTAACAAAAAAATAAGCCGACTCCTTTATGTTGTGAATATTGAATGAAATATCAAGAGCGGCTGGCTTTTCAACCTGATCTCCGTTAAAAAGTAAATTCATTACGGGGTCTAATAAAGCCAAGCTTACACTACTAAATAGTGCCATTAACAATACAGAAACCACGTAGGCAGCTATGTATTGCGGATATTGCTTTACATACTTAAGTATTCGTAGGTAGGTTTTCAATGCAAAAAATTAGTTGGCAAAGATGATATTTTAATGCTCTTTGCACAACGCCGCTCTTAATATCATATTGTTTCGATATTTGCAGCATGGAATCAAGAAGGCAAGCCAAAGTTTCGAAACTACTTCAGCGAGAGCTCGCTGTTATTTTACAAAAAAATGGCAAAAGCTGGTTTGCTATCCCTTTTATTACGGTAAGTCAGGTAAGGGTAACCCCTGATTTATCTTATGCCAAGGTATATCTTACTTTTTTAAATGATGATGAACCTGAGCAAAAAGCCAAACAAGTACGCACCAAAACACCTGAAATTAAACGCCTGTTGGCCAATGCACTAAGGCACGAAATGCGAAAATTGCCTGATATCAACTTTTTTTACGATGATACTTTAGACTACGCTGATAACATGAACAAACTGCTTGACAGTTTAACAAATGACCAGCCGGAGTCTAACGACGAAGAATGAAGTACGCACCAATTTTTAAGCAAATTGATGGGTTAGTAGGCAATTCGGTACTCAGCCATTACATTTTATTTAACGCCTTAAATATACTGTTGCCTAGAGCTTGGCATTTAAAACGCGAACTACAGATTTGGAAAAAATACAACCCCAACCACCAATGTGTTTTAGACTCTGGATCTGGCTTAGGGCAGAATACCTACATGGCGGCTAAACTAAATAAAAACTGGAGTGTAAAAGGCATTGACATTAGCGAACCCCTAGTAGCACACAGCAATAAAGTATTTAGAAAGCTAAAACTCGAAAACGTAATTTTTAAAACCGGTAACTTAACCGAGCCCATAGCACAAAAAAGCTATGACTTGGCGCTAGGAATGGACATTGCTGAATACATTGAAGATGATGAGTTAATGTTTGACAATATTTATGAAGCACTTAGGCCGGGAGGTGCTTTTTTGCTCTACAGCCATTTAATTGACGATAAAAATCCGCACCTAAAACGAAAAAGGTTAAAGCTGGTTGAAGAGCAAGTACGCAATGGTTACAGAACCCAAGAAATTAAAGAAAAGCTTAAAAAAGCTGGATTTAATAAAGTAAAATGCAGAGCTGTTTTTGGCGTTTCAGGTAATTTAAGTTGGAACTTAAGTATTTACATTCCTCTAAAAATGCTAAATCTTTCGTTTTTTAGCATTGTGCTGTTGCCCTTTTATTACCTTGTATTGTTACCTGTGATTTTAGTTTTAAATTATATTGAAACACATACTGGACACCTTACAGGAACAGCCATGTTTGTGAAAGCATATAAATAGTAATTGAACCTACATATTAACATAGCGCGCAAATATTTTTTCTCAGGAAAAGTAAGCGGTATTGTGCACATAATTTCTGCAATATCTATGTTGGGGGTGGTAGTAGGTACTGCCGCATTAATCATAATACTATCAGTTTTTAATGGTTTCGAAAACCTGGTAATCTCTTTATACAACAGCTTTGATCCTGACATTAAAATCTTACCCTACGAAGGCAAGTTTTTTGAGTCAGATACAACCCGTATTAAGGCATTAAAAAATATTGATGGCGTACTAACCGTAAGTAAAGTTTTAGAAGAAAATGTTTTAGCCCGGTATGAAGAAAACCAAACATTTGCTCGAATTAAAGGCGTAGAGCCCGATTTTATTAAAACCGTTGGTATTGACACTACCGTTTTTGTAGGCGAGCCCTTTGTAAAACAAGGCAACATACCTTACGCCTTATTGGGCATGGGGGTTTCAGGCAAACTTGCTGTAAACGTTTACAATGATTTTAGATACTTGCAACTTTATATACCCAAAGGAGATCAAAAAATTATACTAAACCCCAAAAGAGCCTTTAACAGACAAGTAATTAGGCCTAGTGGCATTTTTTCGATACAACGTGAATTTGACGATAAGTATATACTTACTCCTTACGCTTTTGCCGAAAAACTTACTGGCAAAAAAGGTCAACTTAGCTCAATTGAAATAAACATTTCGCAAAACGCCGATATGCAAGCAGTTAGGCAAATGGTCGAAAAAATTTATAGCGACTTTAAAGTGCTAGATCGTTTTCAGCAACATAGTTTTTTATATAAAATTTTGCGATCTGAAAAAATGGCTGTGTATCTAATTCTAACTTTTGTACTGCTTATAGCTGCTTTTAATTTAATAGCATCGCTAAGTATGCTTTCAATCGAAAAAAAGAAAGATATAACCATACTCTCAAGCATGGGAATGCATGTAAATGATATTCAGCGTATTTTTCTTACGCAAGGAATGATGCTTTCGCTTTCAGGTGCATTAATAGGTCTTTTTATTGGTGGGCTATTGGCTCTTTTACAAGAGCACTATGGCTTGGTGGGCTTAGGCGGCACTTCATTTGTTACCAATGCTTACCCCGTAGAATTACGCTGGCAAGATGCCCTTTTGGTTTTTGCAACTGTATTGGCAATTGGTTTTTTGGCATCGTATATTCCTGCAAAAAATTCCACCAAAGGCATTCAAATCAATGAGTTACAAACAAGGTAAGCTCGGATTGTTTCTGGTTTCTTATCTATCTTGTCTGAAGTCTAAAGTTTAAGATCTGAAAAGTAGCTACCACTTCCTTAAGGCAAGCGGTTTACTAAAAAACGCTAGTTTCTACTTGTCCCGAGAAATTTGGGAAACTAGTGTTGGCTAGGTTTCCAATCATAATCTTCACAAATAATTTCTTTAATTTTTGAATTGCTTCTCAAAATTCTTGGAACTAACATATTCAAATAATACCCATAGTCTGTTAACCTATCAGCACATTCAAGTCTTTTACCAACTAATGGAGAAAATGTTAGGGAATAACCTTTGCCAAAACCATCATTTTTATCATTAAGATTCTCAATATGAAGGTGAATCATCTCACTGATATCGCTATTATACAATAAGATATAATTCGAAAGATTTCTGTTTTCTCTAGCATCCAATGTTTCGAACAACGACTCCTCAGATTCGAATGGAATAAATTCAAATTCTTCAATATCATCAATACTATAGGATTGAATTATATCATTTTCATCTTTTAACGAAAGGACATCATCAACCAACTCTTTCAATAGGTCAGATGGTTTCACAAAGTTTGTGAATAGCTTCACTTCTATAGATCTAGAAACGCTCATGCCGTACGCAGTATATTTTGCAACAACCTTCAATCTTTAGTTTCAATAGAAACTTCAAAAAAATTTATTTACTTGCTATAAACTAAAGCAACAATCTCTTTGGGTACAAAACGGCTTACATCGGCTTTGTTTCTAATCAACTCACGCACTATGCTTGAGCTAATGCTTGAAACCTGTGGTGAGCTGAATAAAAAGATGGTTTCTATTCTATCGTTGAGCTTTTGATTACTTTCTGCAATGGCCCTTTCGTATTCCATATCGGTGGTTGATCTTATGCCGCGCACAATTACCTCACAATCTAATTCTTTGCACAAGTCAACGGTGAGCCCGTCAAAAGCCACAACTTCTACCCTATCGTTGTTTTTATAGATTTCTTCAAGCATTTGCACCCTTTGCTCTTTGTTGTACAAATACTTCTTGCTTGTGTTGGTGCCTACTCCAATATATATTTTATCAAATAACTGCGTAGATCGTTCAATTACATCGGTATGGCCAAGTGTTATTGGATCAAAAGACCCAGGGTATAGTGCGGTTTTTTTCATTTTCTATTGTTTTGGTCATTCTGAACTTCGTGTCCCGACTTATTCGGGGGATTCAGGATCTCATGAACAGATTCCAAATCAAGTTTGGAATGACATTTAAAATACTAATCGAACAAAGAGTTCGACACCAAATTTGCGGTTTTTTCCCAACTAAAACGTTGCGATGAAATTTTAGCTTTCTCAATTAGTTCCGTTCGGAGGTGAGCATCATTGTGTGCATGACTTAAACCTTTGGCAATTGATTCAACGCTAAACGGATCTATTTTTATGCACGCATCGCCAGCCACTTCTACCATTGGCGTGTTTTGGCTCGTAATTACTGGCACTTCGCATTTCATTGATTCTAAAATTGGAATTCCAAAACCTTCGAAATACGAAACATTTACATGATACCAAGCTGAAGCCATTATTGCCGAAAGTTCTTCTAGTTGTAAATGCCCCGTAAAACTCACCATTTTTTGAAGCAAATCACTTTGAGTGTAAGTGCTCTCCATTTCAGCATTGCCCCAAGCTTTTCGTCCCACTATTAAAAGTCTTTTAGGCTCTTGATTCTGTTTGGCATACTGCTCATAAGCTTGTAACAGGCGGGTAATATTCTTGCGTTGATGTAGGGCTCCTACATATAAAAAGTACTCTTCACCTTGCGTGTATTTTGCCTTTAACTGTTCTCTTTTTGAATCATCCACCGCCCTATAAATGCTATTTGCACCATTATAAACCACTTGAATTTTATTGGCATCTACGCCGTATTGGTTTTGAATATCAGCTTTTGAAAACTTTGAAACAGTCAATATTTTTTTTGCCTTGTGCGCATATCTCGGAAAAAAATAGCGATAATGTTTGGCTGCCAAGTAAGGAACATCATCAGGATAATGTTCAAAAGCCAAATCATGAAAAACTGGAATTTGTGGCACTTTAC
>JBMYOR010000240.1:0-5022 GCA_049599535.1 Bacteroidia bacterium
TTGCTGATTTTGACCTTAATAATGCCTGTATGAATTCAGAAGCTACTTTTACTGATAAAAGTGCGACAAATTCAGGACTTTTAACTTACACTTGGAATTTTGGAGATGGTAATTCTTCAACTGATCAGAATCCTAGTAACACCTACTCTCAAGACGGTAATTTTGAAATCGAATTAGTTGTTAATTCAGAAAATGGATGTAAGGACACAATTGAAAAATCAATTGAAATTTACCCTTTACCTGATGCCGGATTTAGCTTTAAACACAAAGGCTGGGGACAATACGATTTTACCCCTAACAATGCTGATTTAGCTTCATATAGCTGGGATTTTGGAGATGGAGCAAATTCAACTGATGTTTCTCCTTATCACGAATTCGCTACTGAAGGATCTTATAATGTAACCTTAAATACTACTGATGATAACACCTGCTCATCAGACAACACTATTGAGGTATCGGTAAGCACCGGTTTAGAAGATGACAAATCAGCCTTAACTCCTTTAAGTGTTTACCCTAACCCTTTTACTGATGTGATTAATATTACGTATGAACTTAACAATAAAAGTGATGTAAGCATTGAAGTATACACCCTTTCTGGTAAAAAAATAAAAAGTTTGGTAAATCAAAGCCAATCAAATGGAAAGTACCAATACCAGTTTAGCACTCCTAACCCATCAGGTATTTATACCATAAAAATGATGGTTGATGGAAAAGTATACCACCAACGAATTGTTAAAACAAAATAATAGAATGAACATAAAAATAAAAGGGGCTAACTCGTAATGAGTAGCCCCTTTTTTTATGACCAAAATTCACTTTGATTACCGTTTTATAATGATTGTGGGCAAACCCAGTTTAATTGTTAATAATAGTCTGCATGCTTAATTCAGCTTAAACTTAGTTTCAGCTTTAACATAAATTTTAAGTAAAAATAAATATGGGCTTATTATTCTGCTATAGTGTAAGAATACATTGTTGTTTGAATTGGTACAACATGAAAAATATGTTGATTAATCGACCTTGTAAACGCCGCAGTTAAGCATTAATGGCATAAAAAAAGCTTCAAACAAAAAAGTTTGAAGCTTTGTACCGAAGGTGGGACTCGAACCCACACTATGTTGCCATAACTGGATTTTGAATCCAGCGCGTCTACCAATTCCGCCACTTCGGCTTGAAGCGGATTATTTTACATCATTACCGCCTGATGTGCTTTTAAGACTGCAAATGTATAATGACAAAACAACTTTTTGCCATTATTTTTTATCTATTGAAATAATTGATAAATATCGTTTCCGAAAATTAAGACCATTAGAGTAAGTAATATTACAAAACCTACAATTTGAGCTCTTTCTAATGCCTTGTCGCTTAATGCTTTTCCCCTTATCATTTCAATTAGCAAGAAAAACACATGACCACCATCCAAGGCCGGAATTGGCAAAATATTCATAAATGCCAAAATCATTGAAAGTGCTCCGGTTAATGACCAAAATCTTAGCCAAACCCAATTTTCGCCAAACATTGTAGCAATACCAATAGGTCCGCTTACTGTTTTTACAGGATTAACTTTTCCGGTTACTACTTTTCCTAATGCCTTTATGTTTACCATTAATAGCGAGAAAGAGCTCTCGAAACCCCTAACAAATGATTGGCCTAAACCGAATTTTTCGTACTCTACGTTACTCTTTGGAGCAAAACCTATTTTACCAGCATTATCGGTTCCTTTGGCACCAATGGCCACCATTAATGTTTTTTCATTCCCATTACGATTTACAACCATTGGTACTTCTTGTCCTTTTCTTCTGCCCAAAAACGGAACAATCTCATGAAAAAACCGAATGGTAGAATCTGCAACTTTTGTAATTATATCTCCTTTTTGCATGCCGGCTTTTTCAGCACTAGAACCTGCAATTACGGTATCTACTTGTAGCAATGTTCTAATACCAAAAATTGGATTATCCCTTAAATTCTCTGCAAGGTCTTCAGGCAATGTAATAGTGATTACATCCCCTCCTCTTTCAACTTCATAAACGCCTTCATTTAAAAGCACATCTGGATTTGTTAAGTCTTCGAATTTTTCAGGTTTAATTCCATTAACCGAAATCACATTATCACCTGTTTCAAAACCCAACTCCTGGCCCAAATCGTATGCCACAATACCGTGCTCAATACTTTCCATTGGATGGTAAGATTCGCCGTAAACGAATTTTATTCCTGTATATATTAGTACACCTAAAACTATGTTTACCGTAACTCCGCCAATCATAACTATTAGGCGTTGCCAAGCTGGTTTTGATCTAAACTCCCATGGCTCAGGTTCTTTATCTAAAAACTCCTTGTCCATTGATTCATCAATCATACCGGCAATTTTTACATAACCACCTAAAGGCAACCAACCAATACCATATTCGGTATCGCCTTTTTTGAATTTAAAAAGCTTTTTTCCCCAGGCATCAAAAAACAAATAAAATTTGTCAACCCTTATTCCAAACCACCTTGCAGTTTGAAAATGACCCCACTCATGAAAAGTAATTAAAATAGCAAGCGCCAGAATTAACTGGCTAATCATGACTACTGTTCCCATTAAAATAATTTAAAATCGGCGCAAAAATAGATGTTTAACACTGCCAACCCTTTTATGGTTTATATAATTGGTTGAAAAGCCCGTTTTACGGTGATAATGTGGATTACCTCATTTAACATATGCTTTTAAAGCGTCAGCAATATTTCTATCGTTACTAAGTTTAGGCACTTTGTTTTGCCCACCTAGTTTACCAATTGAATGCATATATTGATTAAAGCCATTGGGTTTGATTTGTGTTATTACTAATTGTGATAAAACGCTACCATTAATTAAATCATTATAGTAACTGTTTTTGCCCCTTAACTTAGCATCTATTTTCTGCTCTAATGTTTCAATTAAATCCCTACTATTCAACTCTTTATCAAACTCAACAAACCACTCATGAAAAGGCAAACCTTGTAATGGATTAACTTGCGGAGCCACTGTAAATTCTCTAACACTTATACCCAATTCTGATACTACCTCGGCCAACGAATCAGAAACCTCAGATGCTATAACATGCTCTCCAAAAGCAGATATAAAGTGCTTTATTCTTCCGCTTACAATTACTCTATATGGATCTTTTGAAACAAATTGAATTGTGTCTCCTATGCTGTAGCCCCATAGCCCAGCATTGCTGTTAATAACAACAGCATAGTTAACTCCAATTTCAACGTCTTTTAAGCTAAGTCGAATTGGTTTACTACTATGGTACTCGCTAAGCGGTATAAATTCAAAAAATATACCAGAGTTTACATTTAAATAAAGGCCTTGTTCTTTATAATTATCTTGAAATGCGATAAAGCCTTCAGATGCAGGATAAGTTTCTAAAATGTCAACTTTTCTGCCAATTGAATCTAAAAGCTTTGGTTTATAAGGCGAAAAATTGACCCCCCCATGCACAAGCAAATTAAAGCTCGGAAAAAGCTCTCCAACACTTTTACCGGTTTTTTCAATAAGTCTGTCAAAATACATTTGTACCCATGGCGGTATGCCCCCAATTAAGCGCATATCTTGGTTCATGGTTTCATTTACTACAGAATTGACTTTAGTTTCCCAATCATCAATGCAGTTTACACGCCAGCTCGGCAACCTATTTTTTTGCAAATAGCTGGGTACATGATGTGCCACAATACCCGATAAACGACCTACATTTATTCCATTTTTTTTATTGAGTTCAGGGCTACCTTGCAAAAAAATCAACTTACCATTGAGTAAATCCGCACTATTTTTTTGATTGACATAACTCAACAACATATTTCTGGCTGAGTTGATATGATTTGGAATTGAATCTTTTGTAATAGGTATAAACTTTGAGCCAGATGTTGTGCCTGAAGTTTTTGCTAAATAAGCCGGTTTACCAGGCCACAAAACATTTGGTTGGCCTTGGGCGGTTTGCTCAAAATATTGCTTTAACCCTTCGTAATCGTTTATTGCCACCCTACTTACAAAATCGGCATACGTTTTAATTTCTTTAAAAGCATGATCGTTACCAAATTTAGTTAAGGTACCTTTTTGCACCAATTGTTCTCTAATCTGATCTTGAAATTTTACTGCATTTAAAGCATCATAGCTGAGCTTTTTAGCAATGTGACTAGCAAAAATTTTTGCTCCGAATGTTTTTAATGACATACTAAAAACAAAGATGTAGATATAAAAGAAAAAGGCGACTTAAGTGTCGCCTTTTTCAAGAATAAACTAATAACACTATTACGGATTTCGTTGAATAAATTTTAAAAGGGCAGATCGATTACTGCTAAACGATAAAATGTTTGATACTAAATAGTAGTTTTCTCGGTCAACTACGTGATAGTAACCCAACTTTGCTACTTCAAGCTTATGGCTATCAAAGCTCATTTGCCCCACAATCATTGCCATTTGCTGACTATTAAAACCTTGTTTAGACAATATTATGGTTTTAGCCAGCTCTACTCTTCTAGAACTAAATGATTCGTTTTTTAAACTTGCTATAATACCATTCATATCATGAGCACTTACAAAATGGCTTCTCCTGTAATTATTGTTTCTATGGTCAATTGGTGGTCTTCTATTGTTTCTTCCATAGCGGCCTGGCATTGTATTTTGCCCCATAAAAAACCTAAATTTTTGCCGGTAAGCTGAATGATCAAATACATCTTCAATAAAGTAAGCGTTTTCGTAATCATAAAGTAAACCGTGGTACCTAACTGCCAAATCATATCTCAATTGGTAATTATTATAAAGAGAAAGTAATTTCATAAACTGCTCAGTTGTAAAAACGTATTCAGACATGTAATTTTCTAAAACTCGTTTTTTATCAACTATGTGTCTTGTTTTGTCAATTCTAAGGGCAATTCTATAAAAAGCTCGATTATCAACTAAATTTATGTGCTGGCCTCTTCTAAAATCAATATGTACATTAGGATAGTTGTAATTAGGAAAACGTAATTGAACACTATGATGTGGACCATGATCAATTCTAG
>JBMYOR010000241.1:0-5017 GCA_049599535.1 Bacteroidia bacterium
GGTTCATTCTGCCTTACTGTTATTACACCAAGGTCAATAGTTTTCATTTCTAAACAGTCCAAGTTAATTACTTGTATTTCAACATATTCAAATGATATGATTATTTTAAGCGATGAAGTTTTATCTGTCGTATTGAAAGAAAATTTTCCGTTTTGGTTTGTTGGAACTGTCGAGATTACTTTTTCTGCTGAGTCAATTAGTTGAATATATCCGAATAGAGTTTGGCTGTCATTATTAGATATCAAAGTCCCAGATATCGTATGAGCTTTTGAAATAAATGTCGTCGTCAAAAGCACGATTGTCATTATTAACTTATTGCGTTTTCCCATCCGTAATTAAGGCCAACTAGTTTATATCGCTATAAAAATAGTGGTTATCCTTTAAAATATGTGGGGATAACATAACTTTTACCTACAAATGTGACACCTAGTATTGGTTGAGCTTACCTTTTAATGAGCACCACTGTGACACCTGCGGCTCAAAAAAAAGTACAAGCCTTTGAAATAAAGCCTAAAATTGATAGCTAACTCATTTTCAACCTATGCGTTCCCAGCCTTTTATTCCGCATTAATATTATTTTTAATGAATTGGCGGCTCATAGATTTAATTATCATAGGGCCAACCAACATGAGCAACCATTTGGGTAACGCTTTTTTAAGTGGTGAGTATTTTTCGCCAAACCTTGGTTTAAGCTCACGAGCGGTGAATACCCGTTTATGGTCTAGACACCGTGTATGCAACAGACATCTGAGTTGCGTAAAACGTCAAAACAAATTCTTCAAAAACTGCATTTATGCCGGACACTTCTGTCCGACATCTGAGCTACACAGTTGGTGCCCCTAATGTTAGATGCATTATAAGATGTCAGACACCAAGTAGGGGGCGGACATCAAAGGCCACTTTAGTTTTGAGCTTATTAATTCTGTCATTTAGTAGTATATTTTACCATCATATTTTGTCTGAACAAGCTCATATTTAACAGTTTAAGAAATTTATCGCAAATTTTTTGCTATCACTATTTTACTAATTTTTACTTACTCATTTATTCCTTTTTGCCATAATTAAACAACAGAGAAAGAATGTTATTCAGTTCTGCATCGTCATCATTATTGAATACGATTACGCCAATTTCAGTATTGGTATCATAGTACATTTCAGTTGTTGTTCCTTTTTCTCCACCGCTATGTCCTAACACTTCTTCATTGTTTACGTTCTCATAATAAAATGATAAACATTGATCTGAACTACCAAATTGTAATGTTTTCATCTCCAGCATACTTGCCTTTGATATTATTTGAACACCATTTAAGGTGCCATTTTGCATTACTACTCTTAAAAACCGAGATAAATCTAATACAGTTGTACGCAAACCTCCTTTAGGATAATCGGGAAATGTGTAATGTGGATTGACACCTGTGATGTCTGATGAGTATGGTATGGCCAACTCTTCAATTGGAGTATTGGCTAGGCGCCACTCTGTTTTTGTCATACCTAAGGGACTGAAAATATTGCTCTTACAATAGACATCAAAAGGCGTTTGTGAAATTCTTTCTACCAGGAATCCAACAAGCGCAGAAGCTAGATTACTATAATTTTCGCTAGTACCAGGCCGTTTGTTTGAAAAATTATTAGTTGAGTAAAATTGTCCATTTATTAAAAAAACCTCATTGAAGAACTGTTCTAAAGTCATTGAACAATCATTCCCATAACAATCTAGATCTAAATTATTCTGAAAATCATCTGAGATGCTTGATGTATGACTAAGCAACATTCTGTAGGTAATTGCAACGTCAGTATAATCTGGATTTCGGACTGAATATGGTAAATAATCGTTAATATCATCATCTAAAGAAATTGAATTTTTCTCAAGCAACTTCATCAACGCTACTGCCGTAATTGTTTTCGAAATGGAAGCCGCTAAATATCGTGTATTATCTCTCGCTAGCCTTTTATTAGTTGTATCAGCGAATCCTTTAGCATTGGAATATAAAATTTCATCTTTTTTGACCACACAATAAGAAATAGAAGTGAGGTAATTGTCTTCCATTTCAACTTTTAATTTTTCTTCGAGTTCTTCCTTAGAATTGACCGTTAAATCATCGTCCTTTTGACAAGACAAAAAGCCTAAAAGGAAACAAATAAATATTATTACTAAACTTCTTTTTTCCATTATTTCAATTTGACAGGGTTATATTATCAAGTCATCACTCACACTCAAATATCCAATTTCCCTTAAATTCTCTCAACTCTTTTCTTTTAAGCAAAGCTTCTTCAAGCGTAGTAAAACCGCAAAGCGCTACTCGGTGTTTATCCCCTTTGCTTACTACAACGGCATCAATTCCCCTTGCATTTAGTTGAGCGCAATAATTTTCGGCATTATGCTCATTGCCAAAGCTGTTTAGCACTATTCCAAAACCACCGACCTTTTTTTTATCATACAATGAATCAACACCATAATAGGTATCTTCAAATTCTTGTACAAAACCTTCGTAGCAACTTACCCAAATGTGTTTGGTTTTATTATCAAATGTTATACCTATAGGCTTAGGCTTTGTATTAATATATTCTAATACTTTAAAGTCGCTTGCCCTTACTTTACTCACAGTATTACTATAATAATTTACTACGTACAAATATTTACCATCAGCTGTAAGCACCATGCTGCGGGGCGCTCTGCCTGTAACAGCGGTGGCTATGGTACTATCGGTATCCAAATCAATTTTAGCCAACACGCCAGAGCCATTTAGCGATGCATACAACAGGCGCTTTTCATTATCAATACACAAATGCCTTGGCGAACGGCCAGGAACTACTATGCTATCATAAATACCCGTTTCAAGATTTATACGCGCAATTTCATAAGTTCCCATTTGCGCCACATAAACCGAGTTTGAATAAGCATCAAAAGCCAATCCACGCGGATACATTTTTACATCATAAGCTCTAATTACCCTTTCGGTTTTTAGCGAAACCACACTTACATTGCCGCTGCACCAGTTTGAAACCAACAAAAGGCTATCTTTATACACCTGCAAAAACTTGGGCACACAGCCTACTTGTATAGCATTTTCAATTTTAAAATTTCTAGTGTTTATCTTAAAAACATAGCTCGAATCGTAGGCGCCATTGGGTATGCATTCATCATCGGCCAGGCTATCGAAGCCATTGCCGTACATGGCATAATTGGCCACCCAAAGGCATTTTCCATTGTGGCTCAAAGCTGCTTCGCAGGGAGCGCCCTGAACGGTATCTTTAAATCTTTTATGGCCAAAACTGCTCAACTTTACTGAGTCGCTAATTGTTTTTACCAAACCTTGGTTTCGCTCATAAGCGCTAATGGTATGCTCATACATCATGTTTTGCGCATAAAAACCACCCTTATTATCAGTAATTATTGATTTTGGTGCAAGATTTCCTGAATACGTTTTTACAAGTACCAAGCCCTGCCCAAAGCATAAGCTTTGCCCAAGCGCGAATAGTAATACAAATAATATCTTAAGCATTCATCACAAAAATAAAGGCCTTTGAATTGCTTAATGCTAACCACCTTAAAATTGTAATCTAATGCAAATTACAGAACCTTATTTTGCTTTAGCTCAGCACTATTAATACCGTAAATACCAAGGCCCCCACCTTTTGGTTTAATTAAACCAAGGGTATACCAAGCCGGCACACTGCTATGTATCCTAATGTTTTTAAACCCAACCATTAGGAAACAATTACTAAGGCCTTTTAGAATAAGGCTTAAAAGGCAAGTGGTTTGGCATTTTGTGCAAATAACCAAATTAGCACCAATTTCAATTTTATAATGACATTACTTTTAACCCAATGGTACTGCATATTTGCAAAGCATTTTATGCCCCTAAAAAATGAGTAATAAAGTATTTGAACAGTTCGGAAACCTAGATATATATGTATTTGACCAATTGCTTAAAGGCAATATTAACCCAAACAGCAAAGTGCTTGATGCAGGTTGCGGTAACGGAAGAAACCATGAGTACTTTATAAAACAAGGATATGATGTGAGTGCATTTGATTTAAATAGCGAAGCACTTGAAATGGCTAAAGCACAAGCGGCTCATTTAAATTATCGCTACATGAATCAGTTTAAACTGGGTGATATGACTCAAATTCCTTTTGATAATGACTCATTTGACTTTATTATAAATGTGGCGGTTTTGCATTTTGCGCACAATAGAGCACACTTTGAAAAAATGCTTAGCGAATTGGTTAGAGTATGCAAACCCAATGGCAAAATATTAATTAGAGTAGCTACCAATATAGGAATTGAGCATCTTTTTAAACCACTTAATAAAAACGATCAGCGCTACATTATGCCCGATGGCAATGAGCGATTTGTTATGCACAAGCAAGATTTTGAATATTTTGCCAATAAAGTAGGAGTACTAGCTTACGAGCCCCTTAAAAGCACAAATGTGGCCAATCTTAGATGCATGAGCACTTGGTGTATTCAAAAGTTAGACTAAGTATTTATACATTTTAAAGCCTACATTCAAATAAGTAATTACGATTATTGCGCTTGTGCTCAATCGCTTTTATTTAATAATTATAGCATTAATCATTTTGGCCCCGCCTATGGGTAGCTATCTAATGCTTAAAAAACAAAAAGCAATTATTAAACACTGCGTAAAAAAACAATTAATTAGCCAAGCCAAACCTAGTGCGCTAGTGACAATTGTAGTTAATAAAGATTGGGCTCATAAAAAGCTAGACTGGGAACATGACAAAGAGTTTGAGTACAAGGGCCGTATGTATGATGTTATTTCAAGCAAAACCATAGGAGATTCAATTTATTACACCTGCTTTAAGGATGATGAAGAAACCGCTATAAACCAAGAAATAAAGCATTTAGTATTTGCATATTTTGATCAAAATCCTATTAAAAAAAGCCAACATAAAAAGCTAATCCAGTATTATAAAACATTATACTTTCAACAAATAAATGATTACCGATTTGCACAAACTTCACCAGTAAAATCCCATCAATTTTTTAGCC
>JBMYOR010000242.1:0-5000 GCA_049599535.1 Bacteroidia bacterium
TGCCTTTATTGGCCTTTTTAATCATAATTATCGCCAATAACGAGTTTACCTACAATACACAAAAGCAAAACATAATTGATGGCATGAGCCGTTTTGAGTGGATTGCATCTAAAATAATCATTCTGCTCTTTATTGTTGCCTTTGCTACAATAATTCAGTTTGTGGTGGCTTTCTATTTGGGTGCCAACTACTCATCAGTGCAAGAAACTGAGTATATTATTAAAAACATTGCGTTTATACCAGCCTACGCCTTACAGGTTACATCATTTTTATCACTAGCATTTTTTATTGTAATTCTTGTTCGAAAATCAATATTAAGCTTTGGTATTTTACTGCTCTTTTACTGGCCTGGCGAGCAATTGATTAGATACTTTTTACCTGACAGCACCGATTCGCTACACTTTTTG
This sequence comes from Bacteroidia bacterium, assembly GCA_049599535.1. Lineage (GTDB taxonomy): Bacteria > Bacteroidota > Bacteroidia > CAILMK01 > JACPUW01 > JACPUW01. The sequence continues at coordinate 408 of JBMYOR010000242.1, forward strand.
TTTCCTATTAAAAGTATGATGAATATTATACCAAACCCTTTTCCTAAATATATTTTTATGGAAACAGATATTAGTGTAAACCTTCAGGCCAGTGCTATCTCAGTATTTTATATTTTTCTTTTTTGGGGCTTAAGTTATTTAATTACTAAAAAACGCGATTTATGATTTCGAACTACAACCAAAAGAACTTTGTACTGCTTATTCACCTAACTCAGTTTGCAGGCTATGTGCTGCCGCTAGCAGGCTTAATTGTGCCTGTGATAATGTGGTTTTCAAAAAAAGACGAAGATCAAATTATTGACCTTCATGGTCGAATAGTAATCAACTGGATTATTACTGAAATAATATTGCTAGTGGTAGCTGTTCCGCTTACAGCCATTTTAATAGGGTTTCCATTTCTAATAGCAATAGGTATTTGTGGCATTGCTTTTCCGATTATAGGTGCTTTAAAAGCAAGTGAATACCAAACTTGGCCCTACCCTTTAAGTATTGATTTTATGGGAGTAAAGCAAAGAATCAACGACAAGAGGTATAATTAGTAATTCAACTATATCTACAACTAAGTTGTTTTCAATGAATTTGAGTATCCGCATGTTTACAAGGGCTTCTAATATTTCATTTTCGACCCATCCCCAACCCTTCCCTCTTCCATGGCTTGCCTATGCACACAAGTTTAATTCTATTATAGTTTAAAAACTGCTGTAACCTTCATATAGTAAAATAAACTTTCTCCACCCTCTGGTCATGGTTTTGTTCCCTGGTGGCGATTCACTTGCGTAACCTTTCCAGCCACCAAGTCGCGATATTGCCCATGCGGCCCAAGCCATTGTTCCGAAGGGATATTTATTTTTTTGTTTTGCAGTTTGGCCTTCATACTTCTTTACCACTAGGTCTAAAAATGCAACTTCACCATCAGAGAAGATTAAAGTGGCAGGTGTTTGGGTATCGTCATCACGATAGAGACGCAGTTGATTTATTTTCAGGGCTGATGCAAATGATAAAACTGCGATATTTTTTAATGCTCTTCCTTTTTCTAGTTGACTGGCCTCTATATCCATTCCTTTACTTTTAAGCGTGGCAAATACCATTTCAATTTGCCATCTTGTTGCGTAAATATCAATTACTTCAAGCGCCTGCTCTATGCTTTTCACATCTTTTGTAGTGAGTAAAATCCATCGAATTGGCTTTTCTCCTAGAGGTGCGGAAGTTTCATTTTCTTCAACAAGAACTGTATTAAGCTTGATACTTTCGGCTATCTTTTTTTTGGGATGGTATTTCGGTTTTTTTATTTCTACTTCACTGAACTTGACCAGCAAGTTTGCAGTACGTTTTGCCCTATTATGATTACCCTTTATTTCTAAATCTACTTTACCTTTTGGGGGTAATGAGTGTATATATTCATACAATTTTTGTACCCTACCTACAATAGACCTATCGCCTCGGCTACGTACTACAAGGTGGCACTTAGTATCTGGCACATTTAAGAACTCATCATAAATATCGGCTTCTCTGTCGGCAACAAAGGTTATTTCATCTGCTTCTTTTAGCACACTTTTACTCTCAGTTGCTCCATTAATCCAACGAACAGACTCTTTTTGTTCAATTGGTAATTTTTGATAATTGCGCTGGAACTTATCTTTTTTTTCAAAGCTGCGATTCCAAATAATGAGACTACTACAACCTAATAGCTTTTTATCTGCTTTATCAATTACTATTGAAGGATGCATGAAAAAGCCTATATCCTTGTTGTTCCCCACAGGGCCAAGGTTAGGATCGTTCTTATCAAGATTACCTGCGTTTGTTTGGTAATTAACCTCGGTAGTATCACTAATTACAATAAGCTTTTTAGCTTTCGTTACAGTTGAAACCGAAGAAGTGAGATTTTTGATCAAATCTTGATGCATTACGTTCTCGTTGTTGAAAAAACGGCAAGATGCCACTGTTTCGGCTCTCCCCGTGCTAAATTGATTAATAACCGAACTTTGAGTGGATACTAATTGATTAAAAATATGCAGCCCTTTTTTTTAGTCGCTCGTCATTGAAGCAATCTCTAAAGTCTAATAAATCCATTACTGTTTGTTTGATCTTGTGAAGATATTTAGAAGCCAAAAAAATCAACTCATACTTATTAACATGCATGTTTTAAAATATTTGTGTGCATAGGCAAGCCCTCCGGGGGAAGTTAGAAGGGGGCAAACAAATGCGCACAGATCTATTTATTTCGTTGTGGTATGATTGCGGGGAATCATTAAATATTACTAAGCGCCAATTATTTTAATCTAAAAATTGAGATATGTTTTTTTAATCTCTTTTAATCAGAGTATATTTCTGATTGTAAATAGTGTTGATGAAAAACTATATAATAAAAAGTAAAATTATACACCTAAGAAACGTAATAGCCGTAATAGTGCTTTCATCTATTTTTTTATTAAATGCTTGCGCGGGCGATGAAATAATACTTGATGATGTTTCTAATCCGCCCGAGCTTGATTTTTCATTTGAAATTACATTTACTCAGGTAAAATTTACAAACCTTAGTAAAAACTATGATAAACTATATTGGGATTTTGGCGATGGAACAGTTGATTCAGTAATAAACCCAGTACATGAATATAAAACTAAAGGTACTTATACAGTTACCTTAAAATCTGGCAAAGGGATTAATGAAAGAGAACTAGAAAAAACGGTAATTATTTTAAACGAAAATAGTTTGTTTGAGCCTTTGTTTAATCATTCAAGTAGCAATGTGCAATACGATGTATTTAGTGTTGGCAACGTTCAAAGCGGAGAAGAGTTAAAGCACTCAAGCATTATAATTGCATCTGATGACCAATTTAATAATAGATTTGGGGGTATTGAGAAAATAGTGATATCAAGAGATACTTTTGAATTTAAAAATGGAGTAATTGATTTAACCGATATATTTAGTACTAGCGATTATGTAGGTTTCGCCATTTTGGGATTAAAACCTAAGAGCAAGTATTATATTAGGTTTACGCATATTTATAAGCAAAACGGGGGGCTAGTGTATGATACTGTTACAAAGGATACTACCATAAATACCGCAAATTTTTATTCTATTGATGCTAAAACCGGTTATGCATTTGAAGTAACACCGTATCATAATTTTAAGATTTTTAGTAATAATAATGCTATTGATAGTGATTTAGTAAATTATGAAATCAAAGCCTATTATGATAAATACTATCAAAACGAAGTAAGCTTTAATGATATATACAAAGATGAAAAAGGAAATTGGTATTTTAGGAGATTTACCAGTGCCACTAATTATATAAAATGTAGGGTAACGAGTAAAAGGTATACCGATGTATTTAGTGAAGATACTATAAGTTTTGCCCAGCCCTACAAATGCTACACGGCTACTAGGTCTTTAAGAACAAATAATGTTACACGTGTAAAACGTGCTAACGGCTATCATATTCAGGCAGAATTTGATTATGGTAGAAAGTTAGTTTTAAACCTTGTAAATCCCGAGCCTTTAAATACTGGATTTGTACTGCAATCTACCGAAGATAGTTTGCTTAACTACGCATATTATGTTGATAAAATCGGTGTAAAGCACAAGTTGTCAAGTCTTTATGATTGTAAGCTTTTGGTGTGGGAAGTTGGAGATTGGATATGTTTATACCCCGAAACCGATCGCAAGTTAAATGGGATTAGAGATGATCTATATTTTGAAAACATTTATAGCCTTAATGATTTAGTACTTAGTATCAAAAAGTAAAAAGCAACCTATAATATACTTTTGATAAGTTTCTATCGGCCATAAAGGTAGTGGCGTGAGGATAAGTTTGGTTTGGATTAAAAATTAGGTAGGCGGCTTCAACACCTAAATCGAAAATTAAATGAGCGCTTATGGGTATGGCAAAGCCAAAGGTAGCCATGGCTCCTAATGCGTTTATTGTAGCTGATACAGCCCTATGTTCACTTGCAACATAATACTCTTGTGTGCTAAAATCTTTTAGTAAATGATACCGAGTAGGAATATAAATATTGGCGTTTTTGGCCAAAACACCAAGCCCAATATAATTGCCATAAGGGGCGCCAATTTCAGATCTATAGTATTTAATCAGAAATTGCGCACCATACATACTCGATACTTGAATATTAGAATAGGCCATAGCGTCTGCATTTTTATCGCGATATAATGCCCTCATATAAGCAGCATTCACATTTACATTGGCACTGTACTTTTTGTTAATGCAGGCTTGTGCTTGTAGGCTAACACCTTGTGGTAATAGTAAATGGCTTAATTTATTTGGGTAAAAATTATTGCTCCAAAACGTATTATAGGTGTCAAAACCGGCGCCAATCGAAACCAATCTGTACTGGTCGTTAAAATCAACCTGTGCAAAAATTTTTAATGAAAAAGTTATTAAAATAAATATGATATAAATTTTACTCATGGCTTCGGTTTAAAGTATTTTGTAGTCCAGGAATTAATGTTCTCACCAACGAAATTTCGTTTTTGGTAAGGTCATCAATTTCCATAAAATCAACAAATTCACGATTTCCAGTTTTTAAATCGTAAACTTTAAAAATAATTTGACAAGTACCATCGCGCAAACCAGG
>JBMYOR010000243.1:0-4988 GCA_049599535.1 Bacteroidia bacterium
CAAAGCATATCGTTTAGTCCTAAAATTATTAAAAAACCTCATAAATTTCTTACTAATATCCGCATCCTTAAAAAGTGTGTTTAAAAAAACGTCATCACATTTTTCAAGGCTTAAATACATATCTTCAGCTACTTGCTTTTCATATCTAATAATTGCTCTATCAAGTAAAATTTCAAGCATTACGTGGGTCATAAAAAAAGGTCTATAAGGTTTATCACTTATACCATATTGCTTTAAAACTTCTTTAATTAGCCTTGTTTTTGCTTTAAAAAAAGTATGATTATGCCAAATTTCATCTGCTTTTAAGTGATTTTTAATGCCTAATAAAAATTGCTGGTTTTTTAAATCATAACCACCTAAATATGTATTAAGCTTTAGGTTTCTATCTACAATACCAATAAAATCAGGAAAATGAAGCCCAAAATTATGTATTGGCGAAGTAGCTCTATGGCAATAAAAGTGAGAAATGAAATTCATGTGCCGCAATATATTAATTGAATTAACAAATGATTTTGCGCCGCATAAAGAGTAACAATACTTTTGCGCAAATTTTTTAAACGATGACCCTTTTACAAGAATTAAAAGAACGTGGACTTTTACAAGATCACACGCCAGATGTAGAGCAATTACTTAAATCAGAAAAAGTAAAGGGTTATATAGGCTATGACCCAACAGCTCCTAGTTTAACCATTGGTAACTTGGTAACCGTAATGCTTTTGGTTCATTTACAAAAATATGGGCATACACCTATTGCGCTATTTGGTGGTGCTACGGGTAGAGTTGGAGACCCTAGTGGTAAAGATGCCGAGCGCAAAATGCTAGACATTGATGTACTTGAACACAATCTTGAACATCAAAAAAAGCAATTACAAAAAATATTAAGATTTGCTGAAGGTGATAATCAACTTGAAATAGTAAATAACTACGATTGGTTTCAGGGTATTGGTTTTCTTGATTTTTTAAGAGATGCTGGTAAGCACCTTACTGTAAATTACATGATGAGCAAAGAATCGGTGAAGCGCAGAATTGAAACTGGTATTAGCTTTACTGAATTTAGCTACCAACTGCTCCAAGGTTACGATTTTTATCACATGTACAAATCAATGGGGGTTAAACTGCAAATGGGTGGCTCAGATCAATGGGGAAACATAACTACCGGTAGCGAATTTATAAGACGAAAAGTAGGTGGCGAAGCACATGCTATTACGTGCCCACTTTTAACTAAATCAGATGGCACAAAATTTGGCAAAAGTGAAGGCCAAAATATTTGGCTCGATCCTGAAATGACATCACCATATAAATTTTACCAGTTCTTTTTAAACGTAACTGATGCTGATGCTCCAAGGTTTTTCAAAATTTTTTCACTTAGACCAATCGATGAGATCAATCAAATAATTGAAGAAACACAAACAAACCCAAACCAACTAAAAAGAACCTTAGCTGAAGACATTACAACGTTTGTGCACGGTACCGAAGATTTGGTAAAAGCACAAGAAATAAGCAAGATTCTTTTTGGACGAGGCACAACCGAAACGCTCTCGAAAATGAGCGAAGCGGAATTATTAGATACATTTGGCGGAGTTGATACCTATGAAATAGATAAAACTAAAGTTGAAAGCGGTTTATCAATTCTTGATTTGCTTGCGATTGAAACACAAATTTTGAAATCAAAAGGCGAAGCACGTAGGGAAATAAAAGGCAATGCTATGAGTTTAAACTTGGGAAAAATAAAATCTGATGAACTTGTAGTTAAAAATGAATTTTTATTAAATGGCAAGTTTCTAATAGTAAATAAGGGTAAAAAGAATTTCAACTTAGTAATAGTAAAGTAGATTTATTCTAAAATTTAGTAGCTATATAAGCAATAAACAGGTGTAATTGCTTATAATTACACCTGTAAATCACCATTAAATTGCTTAAAAAACTCCTTGTATTTGTACTTTATTTTTTTGCGCTTACAGCGGTATTAAACGCTCAGCAGAACATAAAAAAAGCAACAAAATATTATAAAAAAGCATACACATTTTATGGCTACGGACAATATGAAAAAAGCCATGAATGGGCTCAAAAAGCACTTGAAAAAGACAGCTTAAACCAAAATACATTAGTATTACTTACTGACATTTACAATATTCAAGGCTTATTTGATAAAGAACTTAAGGTTTATAAAAAGCTCTTAAGAATAGATAGTACCGATATAAGATCTCACGCCAACATGGCTGATATTTATTTAAAAACGGGAGAGTTTGAAAAAGCTTTTGCCAAGTATGCTTTTTTAAAATCAGCCAACTGGCTTCCGGAGCGGTACGATAAGCTAATAAACAAAAATTTTAATAAAAGCACCAAAGCAGTTGAGCTTATTGAAAACCCAAAAGACTTTAAAAGAGAAAAATTAAAGGGTGATGTAAACTCTGAACTCGATGAATACTGGCCATACATGACACCTGATGGCAAAAAACTGTTTTTTACCAGAACAAGTTTAACCCAATTAAAAGAAAACTTAAGAAAAGAAGAAAACATTCATTTTACAAAATGGAAAAATAATAGTTGGGCCAACGAAACTAAGCTACCAGAAGCCATAAATACCATTGAAAATGAAGGTGCTCAATGCATTACACAAGATGGTAAAACCATGTTTTTTACTGTTTGTAAAACCACTTTAGGTAATCAAGGTGATTGCAATATTTATATGAGTCAATTACAAAACCGAAAGTGGAGCGTGCCTACCATGTTACCAGCACCAGTAAATACTAGATTTAAAGAAACCCAGCCTAGTATTAGCTATGATGGTAGAACTTTATTTTTTAGTAGTGACAGACCAGGGGGACAAGGCGGTATGGACATTTGGGCTACCCGAATGAATGACGATAGCTTATGGGCCAACCCAAAAAACATTTCGATTATTAATACAAAGCAAAATGAAGAATCTCCATTTATTCACCCTGATAATAAAACGCTCTACTTCTCATCAACAGGGCATTACGGGTTAGGAAAAGGAGACTTTTTTATGGTTAAACTTAATAAAAATGGTACCGTAAAAAACCTTGGCTACCCATTAAATAATCACGAAATGCAATTAGGAATTTATATTGACCTTGATGGAGTTTATGGCTACTATGCATCTGTAGATCCTGAAACTAACTCAAGTTTAGATATTTACCGATTTACATTGCCCGATGATATTAAACCAGAACCTTTAAAAATTATAAATGGTATTTTAATTGATTCTAAAACGCAACAACCTATAAATAATGGAAATATTGTAGTGTTTAACCTTGCCAATAATGAACATGTAGTAAGCTACACAACACAGCAAGATGGCACTTTTAAATTTGGCTTGCCTGCAAATACTAAGTTCGCTATTTTGGCCGAAGCCAATGGCTATTTACCCTACTCTATTCATAGTAGCGTTGATTTAAACGGAATTGATAGTTTAGTAAAAATTGCCCTAGACCCCATTACAGCAAACAAAACCTTTGCGCTGCAAAACATATTTTTTGATTTTGACTCAGCATCGCTAAAGCTTGTTTCAGCAACCGAAATAGCATACTTGGCCGGTTTTTTAGATAAATACCCTAAAGTAATTATTGAAATTGGTGGCCATACCGATAATGTAGGTAATGATGCTTACAACATGACCTTATCAGAAGAAAGAGCCATGGCCGTTTTTAATGCATTAAAAGAATTGATGGGCCAAAACATAAAAGAAAGAGTTAAGGTTAAAGGCTATGGAAAAACGGCGCCTATTGCCACCAATAACACCGAGTTTGGCAGACAAAAGAATAGAAGAACCGAAATCAAAATAATTTCTTTAGATTAAGATAATTTTGGCGGAAACACCAATTGAAACCTGGGAATTTTAACTTTAAAATAGGTTTGATCTTGTAACCTTTTAAAGTTGTAATACCCTTCCATAAAGCCGTAATCAGATTTAAAATTACAACCCGATGCATAAGTATGTGATTGTGTTGGTTCAATTATGGGTTGCTGTCCAATTACGCCATTGCCTTTAATAATTTCGGTGCTACCTATCAAATCACGTATATACCACTCTCTGCTGATTAACTGTACTACCTTATCGCTATGATTAATTATAGTAACTTCATAAATATGTACAAAATGAGCCAACTCAGGGTTTGATGCTTGAAAATGGTAACTCGGCGAAACCCTAACTTCTATATTTTTAGTAAAACATTTAACCATAAAAAATCCCCTTATCACAATGATAAGGGGATTTTCTAATACTATGTTCTATGAACTAATTAATCTTCGTCTCTACCTACATAAAATTCAATAGTAGATTCACTCTCATTACCTAACTTATCATAGGCTTTTACTTTAACTGTGTATTTCTTTTTTGCTTGGAATCTATTAAGCTCCGAAATATCAAGCGTTTGTGGACTTGAGTAATCCGAAAATTTGCTTCCGTTTATGCTGTAAAGTATTCTTTCAGTACCAACGTGTCTGTCTGTAGCACCTAAATATAATCTGGTATAGTTAGGATAAACTTTTAAACCGTTTTTGGTACCAATTGGCTCAATGCTAAAGTTATTATAAATTTTTGGTGGTTTATTATCTACAAAAAACTTTGAAGTTTTAAGATTTTCGACATTATTTACACAGTCAGTTGATTTAAACGTAACGGTTCGGTGTCCGTGATTTTCAATATTAAAAGCACCTGAGTAAACATTTAAACCGCCACCATCAATAGCATACTCTGTTTTAGTAACGCCAGAACCTCTATCAGATGATGGAAGCGTTACTTGTGTTTTACTATTGATAAAAAGCGTATCTCTGGTAAAAAACTGTGGACGACCAAATTTTATTCCTGTTTCTGGAGCTGCGTTATCCATATATACGGTTAAGTACTCATTTACACTTAAGTTTTCTACGTTGTCCATGGCATCATACTTGAGTACATGTTTACCATATTCTTGTGGTATGCTTATTGGAGAACCGTAGTCTAATCGTTCTTCTCCATGAACTGT
>JBMYOR010000244.1:0-4975 GCA_049599535.1 Bacteroidia bacterium
GCCAGCTTAAAAACGTGCATTCGGCAAAACTTATCATTGTGCTGGGTATAATAAAAAATGTCCAAAATATGCTGTTACATTGATTTTTCTTTGCAAAAAAGTAAATTATAATTGGCCTGTTTCAAAAAATTGTTGCCCAGGCCTTGCCAAAGCCAGTATTGTAGGCGGTAACCTAGCCACCTTGGCACATATTTATCAAAGTTTAAATCCCGATTTTTTTAAAGATAAAATTCTATTTATCGAAGAAATTGATGAGTACCTTTATCAAGTAGACAGAATGCTCAGGGGCATGAAACTTAGCGGAAAACTTAATGCCCTAAAAGGGGTTGTAGTGGGTGATTTTACGGGTGTTATAGACAATGAAGACCCCTTTGGCGAAACCCTTGAAACCATTGTGCTAAATATTTTTTCTAATCTAAATATACCTATAGCATTTGGCTTTAGAGCGGGGCACCAAAGTGTTAATTGGCCCATTGTTTTAGGCAAAGAGTACGAGCTTAAGGCCAGTAATGGTCAATGGGTATTATGCTAGTTTTATTGCCCTGATGCCACGTTTTTCTCATAAACTTTTTACAAAAATGAATTGTGGCCTAAACTAAATTAATGCGTTGTAGTACAATTTATAAGGTTATCTAAATTTTAGTTCTTCAATTGCTTTTTTAAAGCTTAGTCTTATGTCTTCTTGTTCGTTATGATGATTATACTTAACCACCCAATGTCCGTTAATCATGGTGCCTAAATTAGCAGTAGCATCGGCAGAATATATGTAGGTGCTCATTATTTTTTCAGAACTTGAGTGGGCAATTAATGGATAATTGGCATCAATAATTACCGCATTAAAGGCTTTGCCAATACCAAAATACTCTTGATTATTATTACCCATTGCTTTTCTACCACTATTTAAGGCTTCGTTAAACCCAAAAAGTCCTGAATCGCCATTGGCGTTTGAATAAAATGTATTGCGCTTGTGGCTTATTAATCGCTGTCCGTAATCTAGCAGTCGCAGCTCTTCTTTAGGGTCAATACTAATATGGCTATCAGTTCCAATGCTAAAGCGGCCATTTTGCGTAATGTATTCTTTCAGTCTAAAAATGCCATCGCCCAGATTACCCTCTGTAGTGGGGCACAAAACTGCATTTGCGCCAGATTGAGCCATAAGTTTTAACTCATTATTGTTTAAATGAGTGGCATGCACCAAATGCCACTGTGAGTTTACATCAAAGTTTTGGTAAAGCCATTCAACCGGTGGTTTGCCGTAATAAGTACTGCAATCGGTAATCTCTTTTAGCTGTTCGGCAATGTGTAAGTGAATAGGGTAATTATTGGCAAACTCAAGTGCATATTGCATTGATTCTTTATCAACGGCTCTTAATGAGTGAAAACCAAAACCTACTTGTGCATTTTTGTAATTATTGCAAACCTTTTTAGTGGCTTCAAAAAGCTTGTGGTAATCATCTGCCGATTTCGAAATAAATCTTTTTTGCCCATCGGTAGCTTTTACACCAAAGCCGCCGTTTTTGTAAAACATTGGCACTAGGGTAATGTTAATACCGGCTTTTTGGGCAGCGGCTACAAGGCATTCGCCCATTTGGGCAATATTGTCATAAGCCTGGCCATTTTTATTGTGGTGTACGTAATGAAATTCGGCAACATGGGTGTAACCATGCCTTACCATTTCGGCATATAGCATAGTGGCAATGCTTTGCATTTGCTCTGGATTTACACTCAGAGCAATTTTGTACATAGCATCTCGCCAGCTCCAAAAATCATCAGGGGTTTGTTGGGTTGAGTGAATCTCGGCCAAGCCCGCCATGGCATACTGAAAAGCATGCGAATGCGCATTTTGAAAACCCGGTATGGCATAGCCCTCAATATACTCAATGGCTCCATCGGTAGGTTTTTCGGTAAGCGTTTTTTGTAATTGTCCTTGCTCATTTAGTTCAATCCACACTTCGCTGCTCATGCCTTTTGCAGTGAGCATACCTTTAAATCTTTTGTACTTAAACATTATGTAGTGTTTCAATTAAACTGATAAAAAGCTGCTTTAATTGGGGTTTCATTATTTTGGCTTTTTCAATATCAAGCTCGGTTTCGTTGTTTTTCATATATAAGTCTTTACAACGTTCTAATTGTAATGCATGCTGATTGTTTTGTGGCTGGCCAAAGGTTCTGGTAATATTTCCGCCTTTAAATGGATGATTGTGCGTAATGGTGTAAGGGCTTGATTTTAGGCTCTGTAATGCGGTTGCAATTAACCTTTTGTCGGCGCTGGTTTCATTGGCTGTTCCAAGTATTATATCAGGAAAACGTTCTTTTTGAATAGTACTTACTACTGAGCGTATGCTGTGAGAATCATAGAGCAAAACCTTGCCGTGTTGCGCTTTTAAATCGGTGAGCAATGCTTGCAACTGATTGTAATATGGTTCAAAGTAGGTTTTTTTTCGTGTGGCAATTTCGGTTTCAGATGGCTCACAGCCAGGTTTGTAAATGGCATCGCCTAAAAAATTGGTGGTAGAACACAGTCCTGTAATAAGTCTTCCATCATTGTATAAGGGTACACTTTTTGGGTTTCTGTTAAGATCAATTACCCAACGCGAGTGGGTGGCTTGCATGGTAGTAATGCCTAACTCTTGTGCAAAATCATACAGTTGGGGTAAAAACCAATCTGTATCATCAATAAAATCTACGGCAGTTTTATTGTAGTTATTAATTAATTGATCAGGTATAAACGAGCCACTATGCGGAAAATTAATTACGATAGGTACACTTAGGCTTTGGGGTTTATTAATTTTATAAAGTTCCAAAATGGTTACATTTAGCACAAATTTAAGGTATGCCAAAGGCCATTAAAGTTGCTTTAGTATTTGTATTTACTCTAACTACGCTAATATCAATAGCTAAACCCGTGCATACGGTTAAGTTTTACAAATACGGCTGTAAAATTTTGTTTAATGCCTACATACAAGATTCAAATAAAATCACAGTGCTTTTTGATCCGGGTACTTATGCCTACATGCACAGCGGCACAGCCCAGCATTTCAAAATTGAATACTCAGAAACGGGTACTATGAATTCCATGGGATCGAGTAGGGAGCTTAACTTGTTCGAAAACTTTAAAGTTGATTTTGAAGGATACTCGCACAAATTTGACAAAGTAAAATCACAGGCTACTGCCCCATATCTCAAAAAAAGAATTGATATGGTTTTTGGTAAAGAGTGGGCCGATGTGTATTTAGTAGAAGTAAATTATGAATTTAGCGAGATTAGACTCTATGAAAAAAAAGATTTTGTACTGCCACAGGGATACAAAAAACTTGAAGTAATAAACTGGCAGCGCTACCCTTTGGTAAAATCCTGGATAGTTTTTGATAATGGGGACTCTGGCCAATTTAATATGGAGTTAAACTTGGGCACCGAGGTTGGTTTTCAGTTAGATAAATGGGCCACTAAAAAGTACAAACTACACAAGGTGCAAAAAGATCGTGGTCATATTAGAATTTTTGGTGCCGATGGCCGCGGGCTCGAAGGCATGCTAACCCGTGTTAAATCAGTACAAGTGCACGATATGCGTAAAACCATGGTGAGAGGTGGTGTATTTGAAAATGGATATTCTGATGGTAACGGTGAATTTGTAAATGGTATAATTGGTCAAGATTTTTTACAGTGGTATAATATTATACTAGACCGATGGGGCGAAACAGTGTATTACAAACCCTTAAAAATGGAATAAATAATTATGATTTTAGGAATAGCTTGGTGGATATGGGTTTTATTGGTTGTGTTTGCAGTAATAGTAAACGATGTTTTTATACAACGTAAACATATTATACAACATAATTTTCCGGTGGTGGGCCATATTAGGTATTGGCTCGAGCGCATTGGCCCTGAGCTAAGGCAATATATAGTTGCCAATAATAGAGAAGAGCTACCCTTTAATCGAAGCGAGCGAAGTTGGATTTATGCTTCAGCTAAAAAACAGAATAATTATCAGGGGTTCGGAACCGATCAGGATATACACCAGCACTCTTATGTATTTATCAATAATGCCATGCTGCCGTATAAGCCGAGCAAAAATCATTTGTACCATGGCCAGCCCGATTTTATGCCCTGCGCCAAGGTAATGGGGCCACATCGAAAAAGGCCATATCATCCAAAATCAATTATAAATATTTCGGCCATGAGCTTTGGTTCATTATCGGCTCGTGCCATTGAATCATTAAACCAAGGTGCTCATAAGGCTAATGCATACCATAATACCGGAGAAGGTGGCCTTAGTCCGTACCACAAGTCAGGTGCCGATATTGTATATCAAATTGGAACAGGCTATTTTGGCGTAAGAGATAATGAAGGCAATTTTGATATTGAAAAACTTAAAAAGCTAGTAAATCAATATCCGCAAATACGAGCTATTGAAATAAAGCTATCCCAAGGGGCAAAGCCCGGAAAAGGTGGTGTGTTGCCAGCAAAAAAAATAACAAAAGAAATTTCTGAAATAAGGGGCGTGCCAATGGGCAAAGATGTTTTAAGCCCGGTAACCCATAGCACTTTTGATGATGTTGAAGGCCTTATAGATTGGATTGAGCAAATTGCCGATGCTACGGGTTTGCCTGTAGGTATAAAAGGCGCTATTGGAAAAATTATACTTTGGGAAAAATTGGCTTTTTATATGTCGAAAAATGGTCGTGGGCCCGATTTTATTACAATTGACGGGGGCGAAGGTGGTACCGGTGCGGCACCACCAAGTTTTGCAAATCATGTATCGCTACCATTTATTTATGGATTTGCTAAGGTGTACAAGCTTTTTAAAAAGTTTGAAATTACCAATAGAGTGGTTTTTATAGGTTCGGCCAAGCTTGGTTTTCCGAGCAAAGCCATAATGGCATTTGCTATGGGCTGTGATTTGATAAATGTAGCCCGAGAACCTATGATGGCCATAGGTTGTATACAAGCCCAAAAATGCCATACCAATGGTTGC
>JBMYOR010000245.1:0-4970 GCA_049599535.1 Bacteroidia bacterium
ATCAGCTACTACCGGGTTGGCATTAGTGTTTGTATCGTTATTTCTATTTGACGGCTTTGATTCAACGCTGCTTGCTTCCGACTCATTTACAATACTAGCTTTTGTATTACTTCCTTTTTCAGGTAATTGTTGATTTTGGGTAATTGTTTGTTGGTTAGTAGATGATGCTTTGTTTGGGCTAAAGTTTTCACTAGGTTTTTGATCAACTACAACTTCAGTAACGGCAGTTGAGTTTTGCACTTCATCGGCCATTTCTTCGGTTTGTGTTTTATTTACCAAGCTGTAAACACCTACAATGGCTGATAAACCTATTAATGCAATGCTTAGTTTGGCACCCACCGAACTCAATAAGCCTTGAGAAGTACCGCCTGAGTTTGCCCCTGACTGTGTACTCGCCCCTATTTTAGTAGAAACCTGTTGCCAATCGGCGCTCATCTCATCAGCGCTAAATGGCGCCTCATACTGCTCAAATTTTGAGCTCAGATGATCCAGGTTATTTGTGTTAAAATCGTTCATTTTAAATGATATTCATTTCTTCTATTTTCTTTCTCAACATATACTTGGCTTTATTTAGCTGCGATTTTGAAGTACCTTCAGCAACACCGAGCTTTTCGCCAATTTCTTTATGTGTGTATCCTTCAATAACATATAGATTGAATACTGTACGATAACCTTTTGGCAAGCGTTGTACGAGCTTTATAATTTCTTCGTAACCCAAACCTGAGAACACATCAGCGTTTACCGATTCGTTTTCAAGCACCAATTCGTTGTCGGTTTGCGGCATCCGCGCGTCTCTTCTATATTGATCAATTGCATTATTTACCATTACGCGTTTCATCCAACCAACAAATGAATATTTGGCGTCGCATTGATCTATTTTGTCAAAAATTTTAACGAACCCTTCTTGCAACATATCTCGAGCTTCTTCTCTATTGGGAGCATACCTAATACATACACCCATCATTAAACCATAGTATTTTTCAAATACATATTTCTGCATTTTGGCATCTCGCTTTTTACAAGCTTCGGCCATCTGCTGTTCGGTATATGCAATTTTGTTGGGGTTCATTGAGCTCAAGTGCTCTACGAAACTATAATAGGATACGTTGCCCTAGTTGTCAAAAATTAATTGACTGGCACTTTATTGCCTATATCTTTGAAGCCATATTTTGTTTTCATGAAAAAGATACTGATAGCCAACCGAGGAGAAATTGCTTTAAGAGTAATTAGATCGGCACAAGAAATGGGAATTAAAACAGTAGCAGTTTACTCTGATGCTGATATTAACGCACCACATGTTAAACATGCCGATGAAGCCTACTGTTTAGGCCCTGCCCCATCATCACAATCTTACTTGTTAGGAGATAAGATTATCGAAATCTCAAAGCAAATTGGTGTTGAAGGTATTCATCCAGGTTACGGCTTTTTATCAGAAAATGCTGACTTTGCCAAAAAAGTTACTGCCGCGGGAATCAAATTTATTGGCCCAGGCCCAAATGCCATTGATGTAATGGGCAATAAGTTAGCCGCCAAACATGCAGTTGCTAATTATGATATACCAATGCTTAGTGGAACCGATGGTGCTATTACCGACATTGAAGAAGCTAAAAACATTGCCGATAAAATTACTTACCCAGTGCTTATAAAAGCCGCCGCCGGTGGTGGTGGCAAGGGTATGCGTGTGGTAAACCAACGCGAGCATATTGAAGAAGAAATGAAACGGGCTATTTCTGAAGCTCAATCATCTTTTGGCGATGGATCAGTATTTATTGAAAAATATGTTGTTGGGCCACGACATATTGAAATACAAGTGCTTTTTGATGCACATGGCAATGGCGTATATCTTTTTGAAAGAGATTGTTCAATACAGCGACGACATCAAAAAGTAGTTGAAGAAGCACCATCGGCAGTACTTACACCAGAAATTAGAAAAGCCATGGGAGAAGCCGCTCTTAACGTGGGCCGATCTTGCAGCTATGAGGGTGCCGGAACCGTTGAATTTTTATTGGATGAAAATAAAAATTTCTTTTTTCTAGAAATGAATACCCGATTACAAGTAGAGCACCCAGTAACCGAAATGATTACCGGACTGGACCTTGTAAAGGAGCAAATTAAAATAGCACGAGGAGAGAAACTATCATTTACTCAAGATGACTTAAGCATTAATGGGCACGCTATTGAATTAAGATTGTATGCCGAAGACCCCGCCAATAATTTTTTACCCTTTACTGGTACGTTAAAAAAATATAGACCCGCTGACGGACCCGGTGTTAGAGTTGATTCAGGCTTTGAAGAAGGCATGACCATACCTGTGCACTATGATCCTATGATTGCCAAAATCTGTGTGCATGGCGCCGATAGAGATGAAGCCATAAAGCGAATGATTAGAGTAATTAATGAATTTGAACTTGAAGGAATTGAGAGTACGCTACCATTTGGCAAATTTGTAATGGAGCACGAGGCCTTTACATCAGGCAACTACAACACTCACTTTGTGCCCAATTACTTTAAGCCTGATATGCTCAAAAATAACAGCGAATCTGACGAAATACTTACTGCCGCTATAGCTGCACTAAACTACAAAAACCAATCTGACAATAGATCAGAAACAAATAATCGAGTAAACGAGCCCAGCCCTAAATGGCAAGCCCGTAAATGGAAACCAAGTAGAAACTAACATTGATTTGAAACCATATTTAGTAGGAATTGCTGGCGGAAGCGCAAGCGGGAAAAGTAGATTTTTAAGGCAACTTAGCACCAAGCTGCTCAACAAAGTTTCTATTTTATCGCTCGATGACTTTTACAAACCCGTAGATCAGCAACAAAAAGATGAAAACGGTGTGGTAAATTTTGATTTACCTGATAGTATTAATAAAGATCATTTACTCAATTGCCTTAACGACCTAAAAAATGGGAAAGACCTTAAGCTGAGAGAATACGATTTTAACAATCCTAATAAAACCGAAGATCACTACAAACACGTTGCGGCAAAACCCATAATTTTAATTGAAGGGCTTTTTATATTCTATTTTAAAGAAGTTTTTAGCGAGCTGGACCTTAAAATTTTTATACATGCCGATGAGCAAATAAGGTTTGCTAGGCGCATTGCCCGAGACACTCAAGAGCGAGGCATTACACCCGAAATGGTTACTTATCAATGGAACCATCATGTAAAACCATCGTTTGATCAATACCTTAAACCCTTTAAAAACAAGGTAGATATTATTGTAAACAACAATAATAATTTTGTTAACACACTCAATATATTACACATACACCTTGAATATCAAGCAGAATGGCAAACAAATTTGCAGTAATTGGTTTAGGTAGATTCGGAACAAGAATAGCCAGAACCTTGGCTCAAAAAGGCGCCGAAGTATTGGCTATTGACTGCTCTCAAGAGCGGGTAGAGTCAATAAAAGATGATGTAGCTTATGCTGTGGCTTTTGATTCAACTGATAGAAAAACGCTTGAATCGCACGATGTGCAGAATATGGATGCCGTTGTAGTGGCCATTGGTGAAAACTTTGAAGCCTTATTACTTACATCAGCTTTGCTCAAAGACCTTAAGGTAAAACGTATTATTACAAGATCAGGATCACCCACCCAAACTACTATATTACAGCAAATGGGCATCGAAGAGATTTTATCGCCTGAGGATGAAGTAGGAATAAACGTGGCACAAAGACTACTTAACCCTGATATGCTAACCTTTTTTGAGCTACCAGATGATTATGAAATTGTAGAACTTGTTACCCCCATAGGAATAATTAACAAAAGCATAGCAGATATTAAGCTTAGAGAAAAATATCATATTAATTTAATTACAATAAAAAGGCAATTCGAAGAGATGGAAGGCAAAGACTTAACTAAGGTAATGCATACCATAGGAGTTCCTAAGCCCACTACTACCATTTTTGAAGGAGACCTTTTAATTGTAATGGGGCAGAGAAAAGATATTAAAAAATTCATTGAAATCAATCGTTAGTTCTCTGCGCAGGTTGTGAAAAAGGCCTTACTACCTTAAATTCGCGACCTAATATATTTAAGCCTAGGCTTACCTATTGATTTTCAATTAGTTAAGACCGATTAACCAATATTACAGATGAAGAGTAAAGGTGCAATACGAGCATTTACCATCGCGCTAGCGTTGTCTTGCTTGTTTTACATGTCGTTTTCAGTAGTTACCAAAATGATTGAAAGCGACGCCGATGATTACGTTGAGAACGTTGGAGCCGAAAAGACCGAGAGTCAGAAGAAAGAACTAAAGAGAAACTATCTTGACTCTATGATGAGTGAAGAAGTATTTAACATTGGTTTTACTTCTTACACCTATGCTGAGTGTAAAAAACAACAGCTAAACTTGGGTCTTGACCTTCAAGGAGGTATGCACGTAACCATCGAGGTTGCTTTAGACAAATTAATTCTTAAGCTAAGCGGCAACGAAAACAACCCTATCTTAATTAAGGCAGTTGAGCGAGCCAACCAATTACAAGTTGAATCTCAAGAACCTTACGTAGATTTATTTTACACCGCTTATGTAGAAGTAGCCGAAGGTAAAAGTCTTTTTAATGCCTTTGATTCACCTCAAAATGCTGATAAATTCGATAGAAATGCAGAAGACCGCGATCTTGAAGTAATCAATTACATTAAAGCCGAGAGTGAAGAAGCTGTTTCTAGAACAATGGATATTTTGAGAACGCGTATTGACCTTTTTGGTGTTACTCAACCCACCATAAGAGTTGAAGGTTCTCAACGTATAACCATGGAATTACCCGGTGTAGATGATCCTAACCGAGTAATTGGTATAATTAAGCAATCGGCCGAACTAGAATTTTGGGAAACCTATACCGCCCAAGAAGTTTTAGGAAACTATTTTACTAGCATTAATGAAAATGTATCGATGAAAATATTGCAATTTTGTAAAAAAACACCCATTCCACCAAAAGATGGTGAATCTATTGCAATAC
>JBMYOR010000246.1:0-4941 GCA_049599535.1 Bacteroidia bacterium
GATAATAAAACTCAAACTTTTGTAAGCAACACAGGCAACAGAATCGCATTTAAGTTCACCCAATTTTTCCTTGCTTCTAAATACGATTATTTAGAAGCTTATGATGGCCCAAATAGAAATTACCCAATGATGGGACGCTATTATTATGGTGATCATCCTGATAGTTTAATATCATCTGGTGATGCCATAACCTTTAGATTTTACTCTTCAAATAGCGATAACGCCAGCGGATGGGCAGCTAGAATAAGCTGTGGTGGCCCTATTTTGCAAAGAATTGACCTTAAAAACAACAGGTTTGACACCACTTGCAATGCTGTTTATTATGACAATGGCGGAAACCGAAGAAACTATTATGATAACACAAATGCTACAAATACCATCTGTGCGAGCGATACAGGCAAGTTTTTAAATGCAACCTTTAATTATTGGGGTTATGATTTAAGGCCTGAAGACACTCTAGCCATTTATGATGGTACCAGTGTAAATGCTAGCCCCCTGGCAAAACACACCTTTAGCGATAAGCCTGAACCTTTGCAAGCAAAAAGTGGCTGTTTAACCTTCAATTTCACTTCGAATAAAACTATTAACTCAAGAGGTTGGCAAGCATTTATTGAATGTGATAGTACAGTATTAAAACCTACTGAATACAGAATTGAAGCGGGTGTAAGATATACCTGTAATGGAACCTTTACCGACCCAGGTGGGGCCACAGCCAACTACCCCGGAAGTGCAAACAAAACACAAACTTTTATAACCCCAACTAATGGAAGGTTGGCTTTTATATTTAGAGACTTTGATCTTGATTATAGATATGACTATTTAAATATTTATGATGGACCAAGCACTAGTTCTAAGTTAATTGGTTCATACAGAGAGAATAACTCTCCTGATACTGTTATTTCTACTGGAAAGGCACTTACCTTTCATTTTTACGCAAATAACATTTATCAAGAGCGAGGCTGGATTGCCGACATACATTGCATTGAAGACCTTTATACACCAAAAATTACCACAAAGAAAGTTCAATGTAAAGGAGACTCCATGGTGCTCAATGCTAAAACAATTAGTGGAGTAGAATATCAATGGTTTGGCCCAAATGGTTTTTATTCAACAAAGGCAAAACCGGTGGTACACAATATTGACACAAAGCATGAAGGAACTTATAAATTGGTGGTAAAAAGCTGGGGTAGAGTTTCTGATACTGCGTATATAAAGATTAATGTTTTTGCCAAACCCAGTTCACCAACAATTAGTGTAAAAGGCAATAATTCAATTTGCACTGGCGATTCTGTAGAACTTATCTCAAGTGCATTGGTTCGCAACATTTGGTCAAATGGCGATACTACCAAATCTATTTTCGTTTCTAAACAAGGTACATACAACACCGTTTACGTTGGTTTTTCAGGATGTAAATCTAAACCTTCATCTGGTACAACCATTAATTTACTAAAGACGCCAAGTCAACCAAAAATCCTTGTTCAAGGCGATACTCTTTTGTGTGAAGGTGACACCTTAGAACTGATTTCAAGCCAAAATATATTAAACCGCTGGAGCACTGGCGATTCTACACAAACACTAAAAGTCAGTAAGGCTGGAATTTATAGTGTTAAAGCAGTAGGTTTTAACGGCTGCTTCTCAAAAACATCAACTCCAATTACAGTAAAAACACTAAAGAGTCCAGCCGCACCTATTGTAACAGCCAATGGGAATACCGATTTATGCTTTGGTGACTCCACATTACTTACGGCTTCAAGTATTGAACCCATAATATGGTCAAATGGTAAAACAGCTAGGCAAATATGGGTAAAAACCACAGGTAATATTTCTGCCAACGCAATAGGTTCAAATGGATGTGCTTCAATTGAGTCAAATGTTATTGGCATTGATGTTAGTCCATATTATGAAGCTCCAAAAATTACAGCATTTGGTAACTTAAACTTTTGCGAAGGCGATACAATTGAGCTTAATTCTTCTTACTCAAGCGGCAACCAATGGAGCAATGGAAAAACAAGCCAAATCTTAAAAATTTATACTAGCGAAAAGGTATCGGTAAAATTTAGAGATGCAAAAGGTTGTGAGTCTAAAAGTTCTGACACGCTAATATTGAACATGATCGAAAGACCGGGTTTTCCAATTATAACTGAATTTATTAAAGACTCTTTAAAGGCAAGTACTAATGCCGAGAGCTACGATTGGTTTTATGAAGGAAACAAACTTGGCTTAAAAACTCAAAAAATTAGTGCCCCTGCAACTGGTTCATATACGGTAATAGCATACGCAAACAATTGCCCTTCAATTGAGTCAATGCCTTACAGTTTTACTCATTCAAATATTTCTAAAAACAACTCGGCTCATATAAGCTTATTTCCAAACCCTACTACTGGCTTAATTGAATTGAAAAGTGATTTAGAAATTGAAGCAATTACTGTTTCTTCAGTAAATGGAAATATTATTCAAAAAGTATATGATCCTAAAACTAAAACCATTGATCTTTCAATGTTTGATAAAGGCACATATATTATTCAAATCATTTCAAATCAAAAGGTATATCAAAAGGCTGTTGTAAAATATTAATCGCAACTACACTTGATTTCTTGTGTAATGCCGTAGTCTTTTTCAATGGCAACGGTCCCATCTTTTGAAACTGAAATGTCAATCTCCCCTATTTTTTGGGGTTCGCAATAAGTTTCATTGTAGGTAATGTGTAGTAGATAGCCATCTGCTGTTTCTTCAATGCTCGATTCTGCTATTTCAGAATCGTAATACCAAAAGGCATCATATCCATCAATTGAGCTAACGGCGGCTATATAGGCTTCAGTTTTAGAATCGATTGGTACTATGGCTTCAACTAAATCTTTGGTCTCTCTAGTGGAGTCTTCAAATTCTACAAAATACCAACGAGAAATTGTTTCTGGCAAATAAGGTTCTGTGCTTGCATCATCTGTGATATAATTCTGTTTTAAATTCAACTCAAAAACATTTCCTATTTGCATTAGTGAATCAATATAGTCTCCAGTTGAATAATTTCTGTTAAAGATTTCTTTAAAGGTATCATCTTCAAGTGTATCGCCACTAATCCAAGCATAACTCAATGCATAGCCATATTGCTCGGTTAGCATAAAAATCGCCTCTTGTTTTACTGTTCCGTCAGATTTAATTTCCTGCAGCATTAACTCTGGATAATTTGACCTGGTGCGGCAGCTTTCTCTATACCTGTTACAGGATGATAAAACCAGCATTAAACTTAATATAAGAGACAATCCTACAATTCTCATACAAATGAATTTGAGTGTAAATTAAGAGAATGCCTAATTGGTTGCGTCAATTATTCAAAAGAGTTAGGGTATCAGGTCTATTGTTATGGAGCAATACTGTATGGCTTTTGTCAATCGTTAATCTTAAATAATATTGATTTCAATTATAAAAATGCGAAACGCCGCTTTGTGATATTGTTTAGTAAAACCCAGTTAAAGTTTATCTTTTTTGCTAAATGGCTTTTAAAAATCATACTTATTCACATTTACAATCATAGGTAAAACCATCACCACCTTTATTTGAAGAAATTAATCCATTAAAGGATATGTTATAGGTAACTGCTTCAATTTCTTGAGGATCGCACAACCCTTTGATTTCAGCCAAATTTAAAAGGTATGAGTCGTCAAGCTTTTGAATTTTACAATCAAAAACAGTTGAATCTGGGTACCAAAATGCATTATAGTCATCGTTTTCGCTAACGGCTAAAATATATGCTTCAGTTTTTGATGAAACGGGCAAAATTGCTTCACCAAAATCTTTTGGCACAAAAGAAGAATCTTGGTAATCAACAAAATACCACCTACTAATTGAAGCCACAGGAGCAGGTTCTTCGGCATCTTCAGTAATTTGGTTGATGTAATATCGTAATTCAAAACAATGGCCAATTTGACTTAATGAATCTATATAATCACCCAAACTAACATCACGTTTTTCAAAAACATAAGCATCTGATGGTTCTATAGTATCGCCTTTAATATGTGTGTAGGAAACTAAGCCCCCCTCCATTTCCATTAATTCAAATACGGCCTCTTTATTAACTTCTTTACCCGTTGAAATTGCCTTATAGTTTAACTGAGGATAATGGCCATAGTAACTACAATTTGGTCTGTTAAAGTTTCGGCAACTTTGCATTGTTAAAAGGCTTAGCAATAGAAATATAGACGAATTAGTTTTCATGAATTTGATTTAAAATTTATTGGGTAATACCCCTTGTATTGATTGAATTAGTAACTTCATTTTGATTATTTGCACTAACTTGCATATTAAGCAGGTATGAGTAAGAAAGAAAACTTTGGAATAGGCGCTTTATTTTTAGGTCCGGTTGTAAGACGCTACGAATCTAAACTTACTGAAGAAGAAATAGCTAAAGCCTTTAAAAAAGCAGATTATCTAGGTTCAAAAAGTGACAAAACATTTTGTACAGAGCTCACTTTTTTCAATATAATGTTTCCTTTTGGGCATTTTGCTAAAATTAAGGGCCGTTTATTAAAAAATAATATTGTAGAACTTACCATACTTCCTATAATAGTTAGAGCAGTACAATTGGTTATAATTACGCTTTACTCACTCACCCTTTCTGCTGTGCGTTTATACGACAAACAAGATTGGAAAGTATTAGCCATTGGCGGTGTGCATTTTGCAATACTTTGTACTGTTTGGTGGGTAATACGACTTGTTTATGTAGCTGATGCACGCCAAAAGTATATGAAAATTAAGCGGCTTCTTGAGCTTGAAGAAGAAACCTAGCAACGCTAGATTTTTAAAAACTTATACTGCTATAATGAGCTTTATGGTACTATAAAGCACTTTTTATTACCAAAAGAATTTCTCTAATCATTTACCAATTATTTTATTGCAATTAGTTGCTCAATTCCCTTTTTTGAATTGATTATTTTATAATGAAGT
>JBMYOR010000247.1:0-4928 GCA_049599535.1 Bacteroidia bacterium
TTCTAAATTATAAGTATGGCAATTTGACCATACTAATAATAAATCATCAAGAAATATTAAAACATTTGTGTATTTTTCTTCATTTAATTTTTTTCTTATTTTTTTTAAATTCATTGCCGTATGCAATGGCGCTTTGATGCTCCATACCCCAGTAGGGCGCTTCAACTATTTTATATCCATCATTAGCAAAAGGATATTTACCAAAGTAGTGTTCAAAAGCATCAAACATTTTAGGTACTTCAGTTGCAAAGTGTTTTTTAGCCATTTTTTTATTTTTTGATAAAACATAATAGGTACATGACAACCCTTTATAATCAGCATTAATCTTAGCAAAATTGGCAATATAAAAAGTTACATTATAATTGTTAATTGGGTAGCTTACATTCCAAGTAAAGGTGCTATTACCATTTGCTGTAACCGTATTACTGAGTTTTCCATTTGATACAGCGGTATATCCTTTTGGCACTGTAAGATTTATTTTCATACTATCGGGTTCATCGCTCAAATGATCTTTACAAGGCCACCAGCTCGATGCTCCGTATCCTTCACAAGCAACTGAAACCCAATGTTTGCCTTTAGGGTCTTTATCCCAAACAAAGCCTCCATTCCAGGGTGGTTTAATGGCAATATTTGGTTTGCCATGGTAATACACTTTTAGGTTTTCGTGGTGTTCGGCTAGCACTTCATACTGCAATTCAACAAAAACAGCATTGCATTTTCTTTTAAATTTAAGGTTATAACCACCGTGTACTATTGAGTCAATTGCAAGTTCTTTGAATAAATCAATTTGCAAAACCCTAAAATTGGTTTTCACTTCAAAAAATATATTGTTAAAACCTTTAATAGTTTGATTTTCAAAATCAAATTCAATATTTAAATCATAGCTTTTAACATCGTAGCAGTTGCGTTGCGGGTTTAAGGCGCCTCTAAGCGAATCGCAATTGTTAAAAGCACGGTAGTTAAAGTTTTGAGCAGTAGAGCTTAAAGCAAAAAATATGAGCACAAGAGCTAATTGGGTTTTCATGGGCTAAAAATAGCAATTTGTTTATCTACGCAATTTACCGTTCTTCAGTTGTATAGAACTATCCATCACAAAATACTAAACAAAAACAAGTACTATGTATTGCATAGTACTATAAAAATGCTTTACATTTGAAGTGTCGAAACACAAACACCCTTAAACACCACCAATGAAAATTGAAAATACCAAAGCCCAAATGAGAAAAGGTGTTCTTGAGTTTTGCATTTTATCAATCTTAAACAATGAAAGAATGTATGCCAGTGATATACTGGCGAGTTTAAAATCAGCCAAGCTCTTAATTGTAGAGGGCACACTTTATCCATTACTAACCAGATTGAAAAATGCAGGACTACTTGAATACGAGTGGGAAGAATCAACATCAGGCCCACCAAGAAAATATTACTTACTTACCCAAACCGGTAAAACCTTTTTAAGCGAACTACACACCACTTGGATTGAACTTGAAAACGCGGTAAAACAAACCACCAACAACCTATAAAATGAATAAGACTATATCAATCAATATTTCGGGGCTTTTTTTTAATATTGAAGAACACGCCTTTGAAATACTTAAAAAATACCTTGATTCAATCAAGCGCTATTTTAAAAATGAAGAAAGCGGAAACGAGATTATTGCAGATATTGAAGCAAGAATAGCCGAATTATTTCAAGAAAAACTTAACGATGAAAAGTCAGTGATTCTTGAAAATGACGTTGCAGAAATTATTGAAAACTTAGGCCAGCCACAAGAAATGCTTGAAGAAGATGAACTTGAAGGCGACATTGAAGATGAAAAACCAAAATCAAATCAGAATCAATGGAACAACTCTAAGCGAACCTACAGCAATCAAAAGAAAATTTTTAGAGATGTTGATGAGAAATTAATAGGAGGGGTATGCTCAGGGTTAGCCCATTATTTCGGTATTGATTCTATTTGGATTCGAATCATTTTTATACTTATTACATTTTTGCTGCCAGGCACTGGGGTAGTGGTATATGGTATTTTATGGGCAATTGTGCCAGAGGCATTAACCACTGCCGATAAACTAAGAATGAAAGGTAAACCTGTAAATGTTTCGAATATTGAAGATAGTATAAAACGTGGTTTTCAGAACATAGGAGATGATTTAAGTGATTTTGTAAACGACCCTGATAATAAAAGAAAGATTAAAAAAGGCACCGATACTTTATCAGGAGTGATACAAGCTATGGTAGGTTTTATAGGTACCATATTCAAAATTGTATTAAAAATAGTAGCCGTATCGTTAATTGTAGCATCAATTGCTGCCATTATAATTCTTTCAATAGCATTTTTTAGTTCATTTAGCATTTTTGGATTTGTATTTCATGATTTAGTATCAGTTGTTTTTCCTAGTGCTTGGCATGGTACCTTATTACTTATTACATTATTACTAGTGGTAGCAATACCCCTTGTGATTATATTAATAAGGGCTTTTCAATTACTACTAAAGCAAGGCAGTATTGGCAAACCAATAATGGTAACCGCTTTTGTTGTTTGGATTGTAAGTGTAGTTGGGCTATTTGCACAAGCAATGTTTTTTGTGGTAGATGTAAAGTCTGAAGCCAATGTTGAAAGAGAAATTGATTTGAATAACCCAAACACTAACCGCTACTATATCGAAACTAAAAGGGTACCTGTTTCAAGCGGAAAAACCAGACACTACGGATTTCAACATTGGTCTGATGATCAGTTTTATTTTGAAAATGACCGTTTTTATTTTCAGGATGTTGCTTTTAAAATAGAGAAAAGTTACGACAATGATTTTCATCTAATTCAACGAACCAAATCACAAGGTGCAGACTACAATGGTGCCATTGCATACGCTCAGTCTGTAGAGTATCTAATTGAGCAAAATGATAGTACATTGTTTTTAAACCCATATTTGTCAATTTTTGATGCTCCTTATAGGTTTCAAGATGTAACACTCATTTTACAGGTTCCGGCAGAAAAAGAAATAATGTTTATAAATTATACTTACGGCATTAACAATTACGTGGGCGACTACACAAACTTTTATTATGAATACCCCAACAAAGTATTTAAAATGAAAAATGATGGTTTGGAATATTTGGCTGGCGTAAGCAAAAGTGTAGCTGAAAACGGAATGCTCAATTACTCTTACTCTGGCTTTGATGAAATAAAAATTGAAAGCGAAGAACCTATTAGAGCTCAAATAATTGAAGGAAACGAGTATAGAGTATTAATAAGTGAAGAGTTATCGAATAAAAAAAGATTAGAGTTTAGAGCCAACCACAATGAGTTTACAATTGAAATTGATGAGACACGTAACGATATGTTGGATGTACCCGTACATATAATTATTGAAGTACCAAGCCTACGAGAATTTACTTGTGATGGCGTAGGTACTTATATAATTAATACTGAAAAAAGCTCAGGAATTATTGACTTAAACTTTTTAGGTGCCACAGATGGTTCATTTAAGGGGCATATTGATAATTTAGATATAACTGTAGCAGGGGTGAGTAACCTGAATTTAAGTGGATCGGTTCAAGACTTAAATTGTGATATAGCTGGTAGCTCAAAAATTAGTGCCTTCGATATGCTTGTTGAAAACATAGATGCCGACCTGGCTGGTGTTTGTAAAGCTGAATTTTATGTAACCAACCACCTTTCAATAGATGCTGGCGGTAGCAGTTTGGTTAAGTATAAAGGCAACCCCAACATACATAAAAATATTGCGGGTGTAGCAATTGTAGAAAAAGTAGATTAAAAATGTAACTTTTAAAATAACACTAACGTATTAATAGTAATTCAACCTTAAAGCACTCTTAAGCACCACTAAACAACCACCACATGAAAAACTCAAAACCAATAAATACATATTTGTTCTGGTCAATAATTTCAATAATGATAATTGCCGTAATAAGCATAACATCAATTGCATACTTTCAATTTAAATTAGGTAATTCGGTATCGGTAAATGAAATTCAAACTGGTACTATGTACACAGTAGTACACAATACAAAATCATTAGTATGGCTTTTAGGCATTAGTTTTTAATACACCAAAACCAATTCATTAATAGTAATCCGCACCATTAAATTGTTGCGGATTTTTTTTTATTACAATGATTAGTAATTTATTAGCATATAAATTATCTACATTTGGAGCTTCTAGATAACATTTGTGCTTAGTATTTAGTGATGAAACGGATTTTATTAGCAATATTTTTAGCCTTTGGATTAGGTAATTTGTATGCGCAAATTGACAATGAAATTCTGCGCAAAGCCATTGGCTATTATCAACAATTAGAGTTCGAAAAATCAATTGAAATTTTTGATCAATTGGTATTAGCAAATCCTGATGATTACTCACTGCAAGGCAGAAGAGGCTTTGTAATTTCAGAATATTTAAAAGCTATGAACGACAATACCGTTGTTAAAGTTGAAGCCAATATTTATGATGATTTGCTAAATAAGGGATTGAGTGACCTTAAGCAAAGTCTTGAAAAATTCCCTTATAATGCCGATAATAAAAATGCCCTTAGCTATTTAAAAGGTTTATAATGGGTTATAAACTTTTTTGATATAAAGCTATATCCCACCATTTTTCAAATTTAATTCCTGCACGTTTTATTGTACCAGATTTAACAAATCCGGTTTTTAAATGAAACTTTTCAGAAGATTTATTTGGCAATGTAACTACACCAATTACTTCTTTTATACCAATGCTCTTGAGTTCATTCAATAATGCTTCATATAGCATTTTACCGCCGCCTTTACGCTGTTCGGTGTGTTTTAAATAAACACTACTTTCTGCAATATAATCGTAAGCTTTTCTTTCTCTAAACCTATTGGCATAGGCATAGCCAATAACCGCATTGTTTTGGTCTGTTAAAACAAAAAACGGGTAGGTTTCACTTAT
>JBMYOR010000248.1:0-4924 GCA_049599535.1 Bacteroidia bacterium
ATGGCCATTAAAATTATAAATACTATCAGGTTTAGCAATAAAACTCAAAAGGTTTTGGCGTAGTTTTTTATTATTTTTAGAATCTAAGGCTACTTTCCAAGCCGCCTCGTTAAACTCCATACTGTTGTATATGTACCTTTTTGTAGCGTACTCAATTAATGGATCTTTTAAATAATTGCTTTTTAATGAATCAATTACGCTGAATATTTGGTTTGTAATAGGCTCTTCATTAATCATATATCTTAAAGCAAGCAATACTGTAACGTAGCGCTGCTGATATGAGTACTCTAATGGGTCTCTTGTAGCTAAACGACGCTTAAATGGAACTGGACCACCTTCTAATTCAATTTTATTCAATACCGAATCTAAAAAAGAACGGGTTTGGTATAAATCAAAATAATCATATTCATGCAGAGCAATCCACATAAACTCATTATCAATACTTACGGTCCCAAAGTATTCCTTAATACTTGCAATAAGCTCAACTAATAGTTCATTAGCTTTATCAAATTCACCTAAATCTAAATATGAATTAATAATTTGACTTTTACCCCACCAAATACCCGGAGGATAAACGATGGTGTTAAATTCCCTTTCTCCTTGTTCATACTCATCAATAGCCTTTACAATATTGCCTGTTTTTTCAATACTCATGCCCAAGTTCATGTGCATTCGGCCTTTTGTTTGTTTTTCTCTATAAAAAACACCATAACCCGGTATGTATTTAAATGACCAAGCATTTAGCCTTTCGCAAACGGGGATAATTTTACTAAAATAATAAACGCTTGAATCTATATTATTTTTATGAAACTGCGCCATTCCAAAGTTTCTAAGACATAAAAACTCAAAGGCAGCTAGATTTTTATTAGCTGCAGCTATTTTATAGCATTCCTTAAACTTTTTAAGGTGCCTAAATCCATTAATATCAAATAAACTCAACTCGCCCGCGCTAACTATATAATATGCTGCCAATAGCTCTTCTGACAGCACTTTGCTGTTAAAATCAGATTTAAAAGCAGGATTGTTTTCAAGCTTTTTTCTAAGTTTTAATAGCCGCCATTCGTACTTTAAATGCTCATCATTTAAAGTACCTAATTCAGCCACAATAAACTTATGAACTACGCTACTATCAATTGCCGAATGCTGATCAACTTGTTTGCCGAATAGATTGGCATGATTATGCAAACTCCAAAGTGCAAATGCCGCCTTTAATTTTGAATCATTGCTTTGGTATAAAAACTCAGTTTCTAAAGAATCAATAAACTTTTCAATGCCTTCAAATGGTTCTTTTGGATGAATTACGATGGCCTTGGCTTTAGGCACGTAAACCAAAAACAGCAGTATTACTACCCCAAACCAATTTTTACCCACTTTTAAAAGCATAAGCACGGCCAAATGTAGTTTAAAAATTACCGCATTATTAGTTATACGGCGCCTTTAGTTAGTTTGATTTAAAGATTTTAATAAATCTAGCAAATCTTCATCATTTTCAACGCCCAGCTTTTTTCTAATTTTACTTTTCATTGTGTGCACACTACTGAGCTTTTGCCCAGTAATGGCATTAATTTCTTGATTACTTAAGCCGCTCAAATGCATGGCGCAAAGCCGCTTTTCATTTTTGGTAAGGTTAAACTCATTTTGAATTTTTTCGTAAAACCCTTCGTTCATTGACTGAAATTCTAGGTTAAATTGTTGCCAATTTTCATCTTGCAGTTTTGCTCTGTATTCAATTAACAAGCCTAGCAACTTAGTTCTGTTTTGATGGCTTAAGTTTCCTTTTAAGTTTTCTACATCTTTTATTAAATCTGATAGCGATTGATTGCTTTTTATTATTTCTAATGATGCTCTTTGAAGCTTCTCCTCTTCAAGTTTTAATTTGGTTTCAAGGTTATCATTTTCTACTGCTAGTCTTTTTCTATCTGATAATATTCTTTTTCGGTTTATAAAAAACAAAACAACCAGCAATGCTAAAATCACCAAAACTGATACAGTTATTATTGTTAGATTATTTTTTTTGTAGGTTAATGACTCGTTTAACTTATCTGCTAATGCCTTATCTTTTAAGGCTCTTGAAACCTGAAGCTCTTTATCTAATTTTGCTAAGTTGGCGTGTTGATTTACCTGCCTTATTTCGGCCGAAATACTATCATATTTGTTTCGGCTAATAATACACTTTTTATAATCTCCAAGTTTCTCATAGCAATTAGCAATTTGCTTATAAGTTTTACTCAGCTCAACATATTGCGTTGTTTTTTCAAGTACAGGTATAATTTTATTAAGTATTACCAGTTCAGCTTCAAATGCCTTTTGGCAATTTAAGTAATAACTTGCTTTTCTTAGAGATTGCAAATTGCCAATAATATCAGCATCATTAGCGTATTTATTTATTGCTTGCTCAAAAAAATTATTATTGTAGGTTTTAGCAACGGTGCTAAATGCTAAATAATAAATTTCAATGGCGTTTTTTTGCCGTTCATTTGTTTCTCTTTCAAAATTAATTTCACGCGAAATTTCAAAGCACTTCTGTAATTCATTATTTTCAAAAAAAGGCTCACGGTTAGGTATAATTATCTGAAAAATACAATCCCACAGTGCCAACTCGGCTCTATTTGAGTAGTAGAAAGGTTTATTCTTATTATTTACACGTTCACTTTTTTGATTGCCTTGGTAAAAATGCTTTAACTCTACACGCATAACTGAATCTAAAATTATTGCGTGCTCTTTTAACTGATACAGATCCATTTCGGCCAATTGCGAAATGATAATATGCGGGCCATACCTTTTAAGGCTACGCAAATAATTTAAGTTAACTGAACTTATGGTTCTCAACAAAGCCATGCCCGATTGCGTATCGCCAAGGTCGAAAAAGGCATTTGACAGGCGCATTTCGCTCCATTGCTTATTAAAGCCATTTTGATTTTTAAACAGCAAATTGGCTTTTTCGTAATAATCTACCGCCGTAATTAAATTACCTTTTCTCTCATTAATTAGGCCCATGTTCATTAAACATGTACCTAAATTAGCCGTGCTTTTTCTTAC
The DNA here is from genome assembly GCA_049599535.1 of Bacteroidia bacterium. Classification (GTDB taxonomy): domain Bacteria; phylum Bacteroidota; class Bacteroidia; order CAILMK01; family JACPUW01; genus JACPUW01. Next base: position 3,040 of record JBMYOR010000248.1, read on the forward strand.
ACCTTCTCCTCTTATATAATGGTATTTTTTTTTAGCAAGTCCATTTGAAAGTTCGCATGGTATTTTGTAATACAGCTCAGCTGAATCGAGTTGTAGTTGATGATAATAATAATAACCTAACTGCTGACAAACTGAATTAAAAATAAATTGGTACTCCGATTTTTTTGGCAATAATTTGAGCACTTTTTTTAGGCCTTTAACCTTATGAGTAAGCCCTTTACCTTTTGATTTTAAATGATTGATTTTTTTTAGTGCAATAGCTCTAAATAAACTATCAATTGCAGGGTTTAAGCTAGCTCGATTAAGTGCATCAATAATTTTTTCTAGTTGAATTATATTTTTAGCCCCTAAAAGTTTAAACTCTATATTAGTTTCTGCTCGGCTTAAAACATTGGTTTCATCAATTAAATAGGTTTTGTAAGGCCGCTGCCATAATGCAATAGAATGAGTATCTACATTTAGCTTTTTTGATAAATTAATGCGCCTTGCATTGGTAAAATTATACTCATTAAACAACTGTAGCGCATACATTTTTTTTTCATTAGCATTATTAGTGCTTTTGAACGATTCGGTTAAAGAGTCTAATAAATTTGAATGTTGCTGATCATGCTCTCTAAGTTGGCTAATGTATTCACTTTGCCCAAAAAGCGTACTTGAGCCTAACAAAACCAAGGCTACTATTTCCAAAAAGCATTTTAATCGAATCAATTGTAAAGGGTTATTACGCTATTTTGCAAATAAACACCTTTCAATTTAAAACTAGTTGGCAATTACCACCATATTATATTGTGGTTTGTAATTGTTTATTGAATCACCAATAGCTGTTGATTGCCATGCTGGTTTTCAATTATATAAATACCTGGTAAAAGTGAGTTTAGTTGAGCGCTTTTCTGTTCACTAACCTTTAAAACCACTTGTCCATTAGTGTTTTTGAATATATAATTACCAATTTTATCAAAATAAACTACCTTATTAGAGCTCGGATTTGGCCAAAGCTCAAAGGAGTTGCGAGTTTCGAGTTTAAAGTTTAATGGTTGAATCTCTGAGTAATCATAATTGCCATTGTAGTCCACTTGTTTTAGTCTGTAATAAACTGTCTCAGGTCCATGGTCTAAGGTCTGATATTCAGACGACATGAGACTTTGGACTTTAGACTCAAGACTTTCATCAATAAACTGATAATCTGATGACTCGAAGGTGCTTCCTTGGCCTTCTACCTTGCCAATATTTTCCCATGTCAAGGCATCAAAGCTGCGTTGCACTTCAAAATGGCTATTGTTCTCCTCCATGGCGGTTTGCCATTCTAACAAGACACTTTGCTCAGTCTGCTCATTTTGGCCACTGAGCGCAGCCGAAGTGAGCCATTGCGCCTCAAAATATGTGAACTCAACGGGCAAGGCCGTATTGCCACCTAAACCGCCGCCGCTCGCAAAAATTTCTGAAAAACTACTCACCGTTAATTCTACACAGTAGCCTTTGCCATAAGGCACTATTTTCACATTGTTATTGGCAAAAAACCGATACGTTCCACTGGTATTATTGGTAAGTATACTGTCTTCGTTAGTGCCGTGATATTTGGTGAATGCTAATTTAAAAGCATCGTCAATTCCTGTACAGTTGGCACAACCCGATGCGTTTCTCAAAGCATCAACTTCGGTATCGAGCATATACAACCTAACTTTTACAGGATTGTTTGGTTGATTTTGGGGGTCGATTACCCAGCTTCGATCCAGAATATATTGATTGTTGTGGTTTCTAACACCACCAGTATTTACGTAAGATGTTACGCTTACATTCCCAAGATTTTCGCCTTGCGGATTAATGGAAACAACCCTTTTGCTATTGCTAGAAAAGTGAACCCAAGCATTGCCGGTGGCAGAACTAG
>JBMYOR010000249.1:0-4917 GCA_049599535.1 Bacteroidia bacterium
CAATGTTTTTATAACGTGCCTTGGCGGAGCTAGATGCATTTACCGATAATGAAACATTTGCCGCAAATTGATATACCTTTTTAAACTCTTTGGCTTGCCGGTAATTAATATCGGGTGTTTCATCTTTGGCTCTACGGTGGCCAAATTTTAATGGGTTGGTTTCTTTAGTAATGCTAAAAGTATTATTGCCCAAGTTGTTAAGGTTGTTTACCAAACTCCATTTTAGGCCATTAATAGCGGTTTGCATACCTACTAAAGATGCAATACCCAAGGCAATTATTAGCATAGTAATTACAGCACGAAGCCTATTTACCCTAAGCGAATAAAATGCGGTAAAAAGTGTATTTCTAAGCCCCTTGTTCATTTTTTAGTGCTCTAAAAATAAAGCCTTTTTGATTGCTAGTTTCTCTAAAATCAATTTTGTGGTTTTGTACATGTTTGGTTTCTCGCCTATCAATTACAAATTTTAAATCGTTTTGCTCATACACCTGATCTGTAAACCGTTTCTCATCAATACCCATTATTTTTTTGGTGTGTGCACCTTCTTTTTTTATACCTATACGTATGTAAGCACTATTGTCAAGGTTTAAAAGTTCGTTATAATCTTTGAGCATTTTAAGCGCTCTAGGTGTAATTACTACCGGTAATAACATTGTTTTGGCAGAAGTGGTCATTCAATGTGTTAATTTGCGATTCAAAGCTAAGTACAACGTTTAAACCATAAACAAACCCAAACATGGAATTATTAGAAGATGTTCTGAAAATCACTATTCCGGCTGTAGTGGTAGCCGCTACCGTTAGTGTAATAATTCTTCAACATTTTAGAAATGAAACCGCTCGGCGAGAACAAGAACTTAAACTAAAAAACAAAGAAACCGCATTGCCACTTAAGTTTCAGGCGTATGAACGGTTGGTGCTGTTAATGGAGCGCATATCTATTAATAATATGTTGCTAAGGTTAAGCTCAAGCGAAATGAGTGTGGTAGAGTTTAAATTGGAACTTATGCAAAATATTACGCATGAAATGGAGCACAATCTTTCGCAGCAATTATATGTATCGAACCCTACTTGGGATAAAATTGTGGATGCAAAGAATTATGTGCTTAATACTGTGAATAACGTTGCGGATAACCTTGATCCAAATGCTCCGGCAGCTGAGTTGGTAAACGCTCTTCTTCAAATAATTAATGATAGACAAAATACGCCAACAATAGAAGCAATTTTTTTGTTGAAAAAAGAAGCGGCTAGCTTGGGGTAATTGTTAGGAAAAAAAAATGGTGCGATTTTTTTTGATATTTGTAATTATTTGAATTTCAACATGTTAATGTTAAGAAATTGTTAATACGTTGAATTAAGGCCTGTTTTGATAAATGGCCATTTTAGCCTGTATTGAAACCCTGTAAAATTTTTTTAAAATGCAATACCATGTTAAGGATTCTTTAAGAAAAAAAGGGGCATCTTAGCACCCGATTTTGCAGGTCAATAAATCGAAATTTTTATTAACAATTAACTGATGCTTACGTGAGTCAAGATCATGAAGTAGTGTGGAAGAATTGTCTTAATATTATTAAAGACAATGTAAATAGGCAGAGTTATAAAACTTGGTTTGAACCAATTAAGCCAATTGCTCTAGAAGGTAGTATTTTAACAATACAGGTGCCAAGTTTATTTTTTTACGAATGGTTAGAAGAGCATTATGTAACGCTCATGAAAAAAACCATTAAAAAGGAGCTTGGTGCTGAAGCTAAACTCGAATACAATATTGTAGTTGAAAATAGTTCGGGCAACAAAAAGCCCTATACTATTAATATGCCTGGTAACCCATCAAAAGGCAATTTTGGCAATGGTGCCAATATTCCGGTTGATATAAGTGGAAATATCAAAAATCCATTTGTAATTCCAGGGATAAAAAAGGTAAGCATTGATCCTCAATTAAATCCAAATTACACATTTGAAAATTTAATTGAAGGTGAGTGTAATCGTTTGGCCCGATCGGCCGGTATGGCGGTTGCTAAAAACCCAGGCGGAACATCATTTAACCCTTTGATGGTTTATGGAGGTGTTGGCTTAGGCAAAACCCATTTGGTACAGGCCATTGGTAATTCAATAAAACAGGATTATAAAAATAAGGTTGTACTATATGTACAGTCTGAAAAATTCTGCAACCAATTTATTGAAAGTATAAAATCAAACTCGGTAAATGATTTTATTAATTTTTACCAGTTGGTAGATTGTTTAATTATGGACGATATCCAGTTTTTAGCTGGTAAAGAAAGAACCCAAGATATCTTCTTCCATATTTTTAATCACTTGCATCAAAATGGTAAACAGATTATTTTAACATCTGATAGATCGCCACGAGATATAACTGGTATTGAAGAACGCTTGCTTTCTAGGTTTAAATGGGGGTTAAGTGCGGATCTTCAAAACCCTGATTTTGAAACAAGAATTGCAATCCTTGAAAATAAAATGTATTTAGACGGCATTGATTTGCCAAAAGAAGTAAGAGAATACATTGCATACAATATTAACTCAAATATTAGAGAGCTCGAAGGTGCCTTAATATCATTGCTTGCTCATGCATCAATTAACAAGTCGCCAGTAGATCTTAATTCTGCTAAAGAAATTCTTAAGAATTTTATTAATAACGTATCAAAAGAGCTTACAATAGACCACATACAATCTTTGGTATGTGAGTACTTTGATATGCCGCTTGAGCTATTAAAATCAAAAACTCGAAAAAGAGAAATTGTACAAGCAAGGCAGATTTCAATGTTTTTGTCAAAAAAATTCACCAAAACATCATTGGCCAATATTGGTAAGTTTTTTGGTGGCAGAGATCACTCTACCGTAATACATGCCTGCCAAACTGTGGGTAACCTAATGGATACCGATGGTATGTTTAAAGATCATGTAGAAGAAATTCAAAAGAAAATTAGTATTAACTACACCTAGTTGAAGTATTAATTAAAACATAAATAAAAGGCTCGCAGTGCGGGCCTTTTTTAGTTTTGAGTAAAAGCGTATTGCATTAAGTTACAACCCATCATTAATGCCATAAGTCGCACGTTTTCAGGGTCGTTGTGTACATCTTCATCTTCCCAGCCATCGCCAAGGTCGCTTTCAAGCGAATAAAAAACCAATACGCGGCCTTCATGCATAATGGCTAATCCTTCGGGAGCTTTACCATCATGCTCATGTATTTTGGGTAACCCGTTATCAAAATCATACTTCTGATGATAGATTTCATGTGTAAAAGGCAGTTCCACTAAATCTTTATCAGGAAAAACTTTTTTAAGCATAAGTCTTACATAAGGATCCATTCCATAATTGTCGTCAATATGTAAAAAACCACCTGAGAGTAAATACAGTCTTAAGTTTTCAGCTTCAGCGTCAGATAATATTACATTGCCGTGCCCGGTCATATGCACAAAAGGATAGTTGAAAATATCAGTACTACCGGCATTTACAATTTCTTCGTCTCTACTAATATTAGTACCAAGGTTTTGGTTTGCAAAAGAAATAAGGTTTGGTAGTGATGTGGGATTGGCATACCAATCGCCACCACCATTGTATTTAAGCCTGGCTATTTTTAAATCGTCTGATTTAAAAGCCTGCATACCTAAATATAGTATCGTTAATAGCGTAAAAACAAGTGCTTTTTTCATTAATGTAAATTGGTTTTTAGGTTTTTGCAAGTTAATGCATAAATAGCTGCAGTCTCGCTTCTTAGTCTCTCGTTGCCTAAAGCGCAAGGTTTAAAATTATTGTTGAGCAAGGCGTTAACTTCATTTGGCTCAAAATCGCCTTCGGGCCCAATTACTGTAAGTGCATTGCTAGTTTCTAACTGGTTTGATAAATGCAGGTAATTGCTATCATCACAAATGGCAACAAATTTTTGGTTAGCATCAACTTTAAGCAACTGCTCAAAATCTATTAAACTTAGATTTGGCTTAAATGCTTTTTTACTTTGTTTTAAAGCAGAAATAGCTACTTTTTCGAGCCTTTGGAGTTTGATTTTTTTACGCTGACTTCGTTTTGTGGTAAAAAAGATAATATCGTTTATACCAATCTCAACCAGTTTTTCAATCATCCATTCCATTCGTTGGGTTGATGATAAAACCCCACAGGCAATTGAATGCTTATAAAGGTTATGCAAATTTTGTACAATTTCAAATTGAGTGCAATAGGCCACTTCATTTCTCTTTACGGCAACAATTGTGGCTTGGTAAATTGTACCTTTTCCGTTTGAAACTAGAATGCTATCATTAAGCTTTAACCTTAAAACATGCAGGGCATGATGCGTTTCTGGCTCAGGTAAAATGTACTGAACATTATTATTGATGCAATTGGCATCATAAAAGCAACTTATATCAGGTATCGAAATCATTGTACCATAGTGTAATGGCAAAAATGAAGTTTTATAAATAAGCTAGTGCCTTTAAATGTGTTAATTGCAGTTGTATTTGAGTATTTATACGTTGCACAAGCCCATTATAAAAGCCAATGTAAATGGTTTGATGGTTACTTTTGAAACAAGGCAAAATTGCACAGGATGAGTATTTCAGGTGGTATATACGCTTGGTTTTTTAAAAAACGTTTAGAGCAAATTGAAATGGTGAAAAGTGAGCCATTTGCTTGTCAAAATAAAGTTTTTAAACGTTTAGTTACTGATGCAAAAAACACCAGTTTTGGTGTTGATCATGGTTTTTCTAAAATAAATTCAACTGAGCATTTTGCTTGGAAAGATGTTGGCTTTTCCAGTGCCGAAGGAACTGCAAAAACTGGTTTAGGAAAAATAATTGCAACCGAAAGCGGATTTTTAGTTGTATGGCTTGAGGATGGAACCGGAGATGGAAAAGCTCAAAGCTTATACGCTAGAGAACTAGACAAGACTGGACAATATGTTGGTGATAT
>JBMYOR010000250.1:0-4902 GCA_049599535.1 Bacteroidia bacterium
GCTAAATAATAGCATTGGGTGTTTTTTTTATAAACCGCTCTAGCACCACATAAATACTAAATCAGCATTTTACTCTTTTATAACCTGAGTTCGATTTTAGAATGTATCTAAACTTTTCCAAAGTTCAGCTTTTGTTAATGCATCTTGGTTTTAAAAAAGGTTTAACCTTGATTTTTAAGTCAAACTTTGGAAAAGTTCGAAGGCCAAATATAAAAATCAGCGTTAACGCTCTGGTAACGTTAAAAATTAATCGAACTCAGGTTTATAAACTTATAATGCAATTACTTAAAAATCAGCATACTCGAATTATAAATTCGCTTAATCTATTAGATTTGGTAAACACAATTATTTAGATGTCTGACAATTTAAAATGTCAGACATCTGAACAAAAAGTTTTTAAAACCCCTTTTTCTCTAAAAAATCAAGGGTGTATTCATAGCCTATCTCATACATTTCATGACCCTTTTTTACACTTAACAGTCCGTAATCTTTCAACTTGGGTGGCTCAATAAACCAATCGCACTTATTAATATCATGCAATACATTGCTTCGAGTTCCTATCTGAAAAACACGCTCTACAATGCTTGTTAAACTTTCATCTTGCCTATTATAATATCCAAACGGGTTTACATGCACACCAATTATTCTATCGCATTTATCAATCAATGGTTCTACCGGCAAATTGGCAAATAAGCCTCCATCAACATACAGTTCTTCATTAATTAAAATGGGCTGAAAAATAACGGGAATTGAAGCACTAGCAACAATTGGTTTAATAATTGGGCCTTCATAAAAATAACGTACTCTACCAGTAGTAAAGTTGGTAGCGCTTATATAGGTTTTTATTTTAAGTTGCTCTATTCTATGAGCGCTAAGGTGTTTTTTTATTAATGCCAATAGGTCTTTCATCTTAAAGAGCCCTTTTCGGGGCATTACAATTTGTACTAAACTGTAAAGATCTTTTCCGGTAAAAATTTTTAGAATATCTTCAGGAGCTAGCCCATCGGCGTAAAGTGCTCCTACAATTGATCCCGCACTAGTTCCGCTAATTACATCAGGGTAAATGCCTTTTTCGTTTAATGCCTTAAGTACACCAATATGCGCAAAACCCTTGGCTCCACCTCCACTTAAAACAAGCCCGTTTTTATACTTCTTCTGACTTTTTTGTTCTAACTCTTCAATATAAAGCACATCATAAGCCTTTCATTTGCGAAAATCAATTACAATCAAATTGGCACTTTAAAATCGCTATTTTGAAGTTATGCTTCTTATCGAATCGGCTACTGCATTTGGAGTAGTGCGCTTATAAGCCAATTTCTCTTGTATCATAGCCTTAAGTTGAGCTTCGTTTTGCTTTACTTCGGTACAATGCCAACATTTATCAATATGCTCTAGAATTTGTACTTCAAGTTTTTCTTCCAATTCACCATCAAGCAAGTCTGATAAGTGTTTTAAGGTATCCTTACAGTCCATTTAATCTTTTGGTTTGGTATAATATTTTGAACTAACGGTTAAGTCTTATTAATAATTCCAACTAATCTACATTAAAGCCTTTTTCTTTTGCGTAGGCTTTAAGTTGTTCTTTTAAAAGGTTTCGGGCTCGGTGCAAACGAGATCTAACAGTACCAATTGGTACATCAATAATTTTTGCAATCTCATCATATTTAAAGCCTTCAATATCGCAGAGCAAAATAATTAGCCTGTAATCTACTGGCAAGGCGTTAACGGCATTCATAATTTCATCACCAATTAAATTGCCAAACACTTCCTGCCGCATATCAAGCTCTACATGGTCATCTTCAATATCATCTTTTTGATTTACATCGTCAATATCTACCTTGTAAGGAGCCTTACTCTTTTTGCGATAATCGTTTATGAAATTATTTTTCATAATCCGAATCAACCAAGCCTTTGAGTTGGTACCTACCTGAAAATACTCAATAAATCTATAAGCCTTCATGAAGGTTTCTTGCAAAAGATCTTTGGCTACATCTTCATTACTTGCCAAATAATAGCCAAAATTGTACAACGAATCCATGTGTGGCACAAACTCGTTATTAAACAACTCATCTTTTTCAACTTTGTTAAGCTGATTTCTTATGTGCTCTTTTTCTATATGTTCGTTCTCTTCGCTCATTTTATATAATCATGTGGCAAATTAACCTTAGCAAAATTTTGCATGGCAAAAACAAGCCATGCAAATGCTAAATCAAAAACAAGTCTATTTTTCTGCTAATTTTTCAGGAAAATAAACTGCTAAAATTTTATTCTCAATTTCTTCGGCTAACTCAGGGTTATCCAGCAATAATTGCTTTACAGAGTCTCTACCTTGTCCAAGCTTTGTTTCGCCATAGCTAAACCAAGATCCGCTTTTTTTAACTACTTCGAGCTCTACTCCAATATCTATTATTTCTCCTACCCTTGATACACCCTGACCATACATTATATCAAACTCAGCTTGCTTAAATGGTGGCGCCACTTTGTTTTTAGCCACCTTTACACGTACACGGTTTCCAGTCATATCGGTGCCATCTTTTATGGCTCCTATTCTTCTAATATCAAGCCTAACTGATGCATAAAACTTTAATGCATTACCCCCAGTGGTGGTTTCGGGGTTACCAAACATTACGCCTATTTTTTCGCGCAACTGGTTTATAAATATGCAAATGGTATTTGATTTATTAATTGAACCTGTAAGTTTTCGCAATGCCTGAGACATAAGCCTTGCTTGCAGGCCCATTTTAGATTCACCCATTTCGCCTTCAAGCTCGGCCCTAGGTATTAGTGCGGCCACAGAGTCAACCACCACCACATCTAAAGCACCTGACCTAATCAAATGATCGGTGATTTCAAGAGCTTGCTCACCATCATCTGGCTGAGAGATTAATAGATTTTCAACATCAATTCCAAGCTTTTCGGCGTAGGTTTTATCAAAAGCGTGCTCGGCATCAATAAATGCTGCCATTCCACCTTTTTTCTGAGCTTCGGCAATGGTGTGCATGGCAAGTGTGGTTTTACCTGATGATTCTGGCCCGTAAATTTCAACCACTCTACCTTTTGGCAAGCCACCGCAACCCAAGGCAATATCTAAACCCAAAGTACCTGTTGATATTGAATCAATTCCTCTTGCGCGCTCATCGCTTAGCTTCATTACAACTCCTTTTCCGAATTGTTTTTCGAGCTTATCTATTGTTAATTGTAATACCTTACTCTTATCGTTGCTTTCTTTTGCCATTACTACTTGAATTTATGGTGTTTGTAATTTTTATTTAGTTGGTACTTTATTTATAAATACAAAGAGAGCGTGTACCTGCGCAATTATGCTTCGTACCTTAATAAAAGGTTTTATCTTTTAAGTAATGATTTTTTAGCATTGGGCATATTTTATAACGCTCATCGCCCGTATCTGCATAAAGTGCCTCAATTACTTCATATACATCTTTTACTCCAATTTTATCGGCCCATTTAAATGGCCCGTAAGGGTAAGCAGTGCCTAACTTCATACTCTTGTCAATATCTACAATATTGGCGGTACCTTCTTGCACCGTAAAACAAGCCTCGTTAATTATCATACACACTACCCTTGGCGTTACCATGCCTACTCTATCATTAACCAATTGATACTCCCACCCTAATTTTTCCATTAGGTCTCTAAGTTTAGGCACATCAGATGTATTGTAAACCGACACTTCTTTTAATGGTCTGTTTATAAACGTGGGCAAACAATTCATACCATAAATACCGCCTTCATAATCAATGGCTTCAATCATTTCGGCCAAACTGCTTTTTACAGCCGATGCTATTATGGTTACTGGTTTTTCGTAAGGGTATTCATCAATTAAATAGGTGTCTTCATCGGCATTTAAATCAAAAACCACATCATAGTTGGGTATGGTGCTAAGGTCAACCTCATACGCTATATCGGCTTGTATGGTTTCGGTGTTTTCTGGCAAACATTTTACCATTTCAAGTCTTCGGTTTTCTTCTCCTATTAAAAGTACTTTCATTACTCGTATTAATTGATATAAGTTACATGTAGGCCAATGCGAATAAAATGCCTAAAATTTGCCACAAATTTAAGGGAACGCAAAGCAGCGAATGAATCTTTCAGAAGTAATTACCAAGCTACATAAATGGCGCATTAAACATGTGAGTTCCCGCACGTTTATAATTGTATTAAGTGTACTTATTGGTGTGGGCGGGGGCTTTGCATCGGCAGCACTAAAAGGTATGGTGCACGGTATTAAGCACTTAATTACTGATGAAGCTAAAATTGACAAAGCCAACATTCTATTTTTTATTTTTCCGTTGGTTGGCATTTTGCTCACCGTTGCTTTTAGATATTACCTTAATAAAAACAAACTGGGCAGGGGTATACCCAACCTACTGTACATTATTAATAAAAAATCAAGTTTAGTACCTAGAGACGAAACTTACTCGCATATGGCTACTTCTGGCTTTACTGTAGGTTTTGGCGGCTCGGTAGGGCTTGAAGCACCAATTGTAAACACAGGCGCTGCCATTGGCTCAAATCTGGGTAGGCTTTTTCATGTTGGGTATAAAAAACGAACCCTGCTAATAGGTTGTGGTACGGCCGCCGCCTTAGGCGGAATTTTTGGAGCACCCATTGCTGGTGTAATTTTTACGCTCGAAGTGCTTTTGCTCGAACTCACAATTCCAGCTTTTATTCCGCTACTAATTTCGGCAGTTACGGGTACCTTAATTTCTACCATGATATATGGTGAAGAGATTATTTTTACTTTTAACCTTACTGAAGGGTTTCATTATAAAGAAACACCTTTTTATGTTGTGCTTGGAATTTTTACAGGCTTAATTTCTTTTTACTTTCATAAAAACATTCAGTTTTCAAAATCACTTATCGAGAAGGTAAGCAATCAATGG
>JBMYOR010000251.1:0-4899 GCA_049599535.1 Bacteroidia bacterium
ATCCTATAATAAAATACGGAACGCATTATAAGATCTCTCCCTAAGGTCGAGATGACTGTTGGGTTGGATTGTTTTTATTGTTAAAGTTAGAAACACTCAGCAAGTCATTTCGACGAAGGAGAAATCTTATAATAAAATACGAGAAGCATTATAAGATCTCTCCCTAAGAATCGAAGTGACTATATGTTGTATAAATCCCGGCGTTCTACCGATTCTCTTTATACCAATTTATTAGGCCATTGGTACTACTATCGTGAGTAGCCACATTACCTTCTGATGTAAGTTCTGGTAGTATTTTCTTGGCCAACACCTTACCCAGCTCAACTCCCCATTGATCGTAGCTAAACACATTCCACATAATACCTTGTGCGTATATTTTATGCTCGTAAGTGGCTATTAAAAATCCGAGATTAAAAGGGTTCAGCTCTTTGATCATCATTGAGTTTGTAGGTCTATTACCTTCAAAAACCTTAAATGGTATTAGCATTTCAATTTCTTCTTCAGACTTACCTTGGGCTACAAGTTCTTCTACTACAGCTTCAACCGTTTTGCCATTCATTAGCGCTTCAGGTTGGGCAAAAAAGTTACTTAGCAGCTTTTCATGATGATCGCCAATTGGGTTGTTACTCTTTGCAAAAGCAATAAAATCTGACGGTATCAACTTAGTGCCTTGATGAATTAACTGATAAAAAGCGTGCTGTCCGTTGGTACCTGGCTCACCCCAAATTATTGGTCCGGTTTCATAGTCAATGACATTTCCATATCTATCTACCGATTTTCCATTACTTTCCATATCGCCTTGCTGAAGATAAGCGGCAAAACGATGTAAATATTGATCGTAAGGCAAAACCGCATGGCTTTCGGCTCCAAAGTAGTTGTTGTACCACACACCCAAAGCTGCCATAATAAATGGTATGTTCTTATCTAAATCTGCTGTTCTAAAATGTGTATCGGCAGCATGTGCGCCTTTTAGTAAAGCTTCAAAATTATCATAGCCTACATTTAAGGCAATTGACAAACCAATAGAACTCCAAAGCGAGTAACGGCCGCCCACCCAATCCCAAAACTCAAACATATTATCGGCAGCGATTCCAAACTCTTGTACCGCCTTGGCATTTGTGCTAAGCGCAACAAAGTGCTTGGCAACCGCATCTTCGCTTCCTAGTTGCTCAATTAGCCACTCACGTGCGCTTCGAGCATTGGTCATGGTTTCTTGCGTGGTAAAGGTTTTTGAAGCCACTATAAAAAGTGTTTCTTCAGCATTTACTTTTTTCAATGTTTGGTATAAATGGCTTGAATCTATGTTTGACACAAAATAGCTTTCAACACCATCAACTTTGTAGCTCTTTAGCGCTTCAACCACCATTACCGGGCCAAGGTCTGAGCCGCCAATACCTATGTTTACAATGTTCTTAATTCTCTTGCCTGTTTGCCCCTTCCAATCGCCTGAATGTACTTTATGGCAAAAGCTCTTCATCTTTTCTTGTTCTGCTTTAACCAATGGCAAAACGTTATTGCCATCAACCAATACTTCAGTTGATGAAAAATCTCTTAATGCTGTATGTAAAACAGCTCTATTTTCTGTTTCATTGATTTTATCTCCACCAAAAAAAGCTTTCAATTGATCTTTAAAACCAATCTCTTCAGCTGCTTCTACAAAAAGCGCAATAGTTTCTTCAGTTATTCTGTTCTTAGAATAGTCAAAATAGAAATCACCTTCTTCAAGTTTAAACCTTGAAGCTCTTAGCAAACCTTCAGCGAAAAGCTCTTTTAAGTGCATGTTTTTGATGCTATTGAAATGCTTTTCTAGTTTTTCGTGAGCAAGTGTATTAAAAAGGCTTTTGTAGCGCATAATTTCTGAAAATTTGGGCGAAGTTAAAAACTTAGTGTTAAGTGTACACTAAGTATAGCAATAATCAATTCGAATTAATTGCTACTTTTAAAGCTGAAAAAGGCATTGAATGAAGAATTTTCTCTTGGTTTTTACCCTAGTGTTACTAGCACCTTTCTTAAAAAGTCAAAATGACAAACAAAACCGAATTCTTGACTCATTAAAACAGGTTGTGAAAAGCGATATGGCAGATTCTTTTAAATACGCTGCCTTAATAAATTTATCCTGGTATGAATACATGAAAATAGATACTGATTCTGCATTTAAATATGCTCAGATTCATTACGATTTAGGAATTAAAAACAAGGATAGTGTTGCCGCTTTTGATGGCCAACTTAATATGGGCAATGCTATGCTTTACAAAGGTGAGTATGAAAAAGCGCTTGAATATTTTGAAATATCAAAGTCAATTCAACTACAAATAAGTCCATATGATAATGCCACAGCATATATTAACAGAGGGGTTTGCTTTAGAAACCTTGGCAACAAGGGTGCCGCAAAGAATTCTTATCAGACTGCTTTACAGATTTGTGAACAAAATGATGTTACAAGCTTGCTTCCAAAGCTTTATGGTAACCTAGCCAATATTTATGATAACGATGGTGACTATGAAAAAGCCATTGACTTTCATTTAAAAAGTTTAAGGCTAAAAGAAGAAAACTCTGACAGTACAGGTATGGCAATTACCTTTATGAATTTAGGCACCATATACGCAGATTTAAATAATAATGAGAAGTCTATTGACTACTACAGGAAATCAATAGCTTTTGCTAAAAGTGAGAGCCATTTGGTTTTGTTGGCAGTTGCTAATATTAATTTATCAAATACACTCTATAATATTAAAAGAATTGATGAAGCTTTTGAAGCGCTTAAAGAAGCTGAAGATGCTGCATTAAAAACGGGTAATAAGAATCATCTTTCTATGATTTATGATTATTATGGTTCATTTTATTCAGAATTAAAAGAAAATGAAAAAGCCTTAACCTACTTGAATAAAGCTTTTGAGCTTTATTCAGAAATTAACTACAAGGCAGGCATTGCGCAGGTTTTAACCAATATTGCTACTATTCAAAAAGATCAAAATAACCTGGACGAAGCCATTACACAATATGAAAAAGCACTGGCAATTTATGACTCTATTGAAAATTTAAATGAAAGACGAGATGTTTACAAAATAATTGCTCTTGCATATAAAGATATTGGCAATTATGAAAAGGCCTTTTATTATTTTGAGAAGTATACAATTTTCAATGACAGCATTTTAAATAATTCTAACAAGAATAAAGTTTTAGAATTCGAGTATCAAAAGAAAGCAATTGCCGATAGTGTAAAAGCAGCTGAAGAAACAAAACTGCAGACAGCATTATTGGACGCTGAAAAAGCAAAATCTACAAAACGCACACAGCAAAACTATTTTCTAATTGCAGGGCTGGCCATAGCCTTGATTTTTGGAATAGTGCTTTTTAATAGGAATAGAATTACAAAAAGACAGAATGAAATAATAGCCAAACAAAAAGAACAATTGGCTGAGCTTGACCTGCTCAAAAACGACTTCTTTACCAACATCACTCATGAGTTTAGAACCCCGCTAACAGTTATTCTTGGGGCGGCCAGTAACATTAAAAATAGTAATGACGCTGAACTAATAAAAAGAAATGGGCAGAGACTTCTCAAACTCATAAACCAAATACTTGAGCTAAGTAAACTGGAAGACGGTTCTCTGGGAATTAATAAAAAACAAATTGATGCAGTAGCTTTTACAAAATACTTGACCGATTCGTATAAATCTTTAGCAATGTCTCAGAACAAGAGTCTTGAGTTTACATCTCATGTTAATGAGCAATTCATGGACATTGACCAAGATAAATACCAAACCATAATTGGCAACTTGGTTTCTAACGCGGTTAAATTCACTCCAGAAAATGGGGCAATTCAAATTGAAGCCAATAGCGATGGACAACATCTAAATATTAGCATAAAAGATTCTGGAGAAGGAATACCTGAAGAAGAATTGGATAGACTCTTTGATCGATTTTATCAAGTAAAAGGGAGTAAAAGCCAAAAGATTGGATCGGGTGTAGGGCTGGCGCTTACCAAAGAGTTAGTATTGAGGTTTAATGGAAGTATTGTAGTAAAAAATCATCAAAATGGTGGAGCAATTTTCACAGTGACTTTACCCATTGCCCAACAAGCACCAAAAACTGATTTTAAAGCAATTGAAACAAGCGGATCAAAAAAACCTTCATTACAGATTGAAGCAGAACTTGACAAAAATGACGAGAAGCCAATATTGCTATTAGTTGAAGATGAACCGGATATTCAAAGTTTTATCAAATCAACCTTAGCAAATGATTACAACATAATTATGGCGAATAATGGCGAGGAAGGTGTTGCCATGGCTATGGAACAGGTACCTGACATTATTTTATCTGATGTAATGATGCCTGTAAAAGATGGACTTGAATTAACTGATGAACTAAAGAACGACGCTAGAACTTCTCATATTCCTATTGCTTTATTAACTGCAAAAGTTGACCTAGAATCGAGACTTGAAGGACTAAAACGTGGTGCTGATGTTTACCTACCAAAACCTTTTGAAAAAGAAGAGTTATTGCTGCAATTGGGCAACTTGCAAGAACAGCAAAAACGAGTTCGTGAACATTTTGGGTCTATCAAAACTGCCACAAAAAAGACTCCAATAATTAATGAAGTTATTGAAATTGAAAATGAGTTTATAACTAGGCTGAAAGAAACCATTTCGGCCAACTTTGAAAATGAAAACTTTGGAATTGAAGAGCTAAGCAAAACCATTGGCATGAGCCGAACGCAGTTACATAGAAAGCTTAAAGCTCTTACTGCCAAAAGCGCTTCTCAGTTTGTAAATGAATTTAAGGTTAAAAAAGCTTGTGAACTGCTATTGGACCCAGAAAACAATGTATCAGAAGTGGCTTACGCTTTAGGTTTTACTGACCCAAATTATTTTACAAGAGTATTTACCAAAATAAAAG
>JBMYOR010000252.1:0-4894 GCA_049599535.1 Bacteroidia bacterium
CTTGTGTCAAGCAATTCATCTACTTCTTTCCGGGCGCGGTCCATGGCTTCGTCTCGGTCCAATTGGCGCTCTACTACTTTGCGTAAATACTCAAATGCATCGCGTTCTTTCTTTACCTGCGGATGGTCATAAATCTCTGGTTTTGCAGAGTCGTACAAACTTGAAATGGTATTGACATACAGCCCCAATTGCTTTCGGTACTCGTCTTTGGCTAATAGTTTGTTGGCGTAATCTTCAAACAAGGTAATCTTGTTAAAGGCGGTTTCTTTTCGCGCCAAGATTAAGTCTATATCGGCTCCCAAGTTTTTACAATACGCCTTAGCTTCTTCTATTGCTTGATTGAGTAAAGCCAGCAATTCTTCAAACTCTTTTACAGGAAAATCATCTTCATCATTCTTGCCCTTATCTTTTCCTTTTGAACCTTCGGCATAGCTGGCGAGTGCTTTTTTAAGGTTTCTGAAAACCCCGAAATAATCAACCACCAAACCATTCTTTTTGCCTTCAAGTACACGATTGGCTCGTGCAATGGTTTGCATTAAGGTATGGTTTTGCAATGGCTTGTCAAGGTAAAGCGTTGAAACTGCCGGCGCATCAAAACCCGTAAGCCACATGGCCGTAACAAATACTATTCGGTAGGTATTATTTGCGTCTTTGAAATAATCTTCAACATCTCGGCCATCACCATCGGGTTGGGTCATCAGCTTGCGGTGGCGGCTTATATCAAGCCCTTCTGCCTGAAACTTCTGCATTTCTTCTTTAGGCGAACCTTCTGCGCTTACCACCACGGCCATTTTGGTTTCTTGCATAAACTTAATGGCTCGGCTATATCTTTCTTTTTTCTCTTTGTCAGTGGTTTTAACTATCTCTTTTCGAAGCCTTATGATTTCTTCTTTTTGTGCCGCTTGCACATAATCGTACATGCGCACTGCGGTAAACTTGTCAATAGAAATCACCATGGCTTTCATGGGTTTGCGTTGGCCTTCATCATTTACAACATCTAGTCGATATGGATAATGTTGCACAATATGACGGGCTATTTCTTTGAGCCGCTCTTCTCGCTTTACAACTTGCAGCAGGGTGGTGTATTCCTTGTCTAGCTTCTGTTTTTGTTCTTCCGTTAGGTTTTCGTTTTCTAATATCTCAGCAGCATCGCCTATTAAATTTTGGTTGATTTGATCCACTTTAGGAACGCTCTTTTTATAGAAAAGCGGAACCGTGGCGCCATCTTCTATACTTTGGGCAAAATTGTATTCTGATACATAAGGGCCAAACCAATCCTTAGTAAGGTGGTTGCGCAGAAGCGGTGTTCCTGTAAAGGCAATAAACTGTGCGTTTGGCAAAGCTATGCGCATATTTTCAGCCAATCCTTTGTATTGGGTTCGGTGGGCTTCATCTACTATTACTACCCAATTGTCGCGCTCGGTAAGGGTTGGGTAGGTCTTGCCTTTTTCAATACCAAACTTGTGGATGAGCGTAAATACAAAGCTTTTATTTTCTTGTAGTGCAGTTGCCAACGCTTTGCGGCTTGAGGGCCGATAAGGGTTGTTCTTTTTATCATCCTTAGCTTCTGCAATGGCCTCGGTTTGCTTAAAGTTCTTATAGATCTGATCGTCTAAATCAGTGCGGTCGGTAATAATCAGAAACGACCAATTACCCGCTACTTTTCGGTTGACCTTTCGTGTGAAAAAGATCATGGAATAAGATTTACCCGAACCTTGGGTATGCCAAAAAATACCGAGTTTGCCCTTTTTGCCTTCTTTATTGATTAGAGACTCAACCGCATTATTAACGCCTAGGTATTGGTGGTTTTTGGCGATGATTTTTGCCGTGTCGTTATGGTAAAGCACAAAGTTTTCAAAGTAATCGAGCAGTCTTTCTTTAGCGCATAGCCCTTGGCAAAATAGCTGTAAGCTTAGCCGCTTCTTTTCGTTTCTTGCTTCTTGCTCAATTTCATCAAGCGACTTTTGGTGATGGTTGGCAGCAGTATCTTCTTTTTTAGCCCACGAGAAAAAATGATCCCACGGTGCTGTAAAAGCACCCACTCGTGTTTGTATGCCGTTTGATATGCCTACAAACAAATTGTACCAAAACAGTTGTGGTATATCGCGTTTATAATCCGTTAGGTTTTTATCGAAGCCTGTTTTTACTTTTTCGGTGGCATTTTTTAGCTCAATCATTACCAAAGGCAAACCGTTTACATAGAGCAGTAGGTCTGGCCTTCGTGTAATATTATCGGTTTGCAAATACTCAATGCTGAGTTGCGAAACCACCAAAAACTCATTGTTTTCTGGTTTTTCAAAGTCTAATACTTTCACATAATCGGGCTCGTCTTTTTCACCTTGGTTGCGTAGCCTTACGGGTACTCCACCTTTTATGAGTTCATATACTTCTTTATTGGCCATTCTGGTATCGTCAATTAGGTCAAGCGCAGTGGCACAAATACTATCAGGCACTTGCACCGTAAGGTTTTTACCAATGTACTTACTCACTTTGCTTCTAAATATTGGAGTTCTCAATATTCTATCGTCGGTAAAGTCTACGTAGTCCCAAAAGTGTCTTTTAAAATATAAATATTGCCAGTAGGCTGTATCTACGGGTTCTCCGTTAACTGTAGCCGGTGGCTCAGGTACTTCGGGTTCGCGCATTAAGTTTATCAGCATGGCAATCATGCTGCCCGGGTTATTATTGGCCAAATCAATCTGAAATTGTTTCATTTCTTCTTGTTTCTGGCGTACCAGGTTTTCAATAATTAGCATTGAATCTTTGTTGCCTATTTTTTTATTTGCCTTGTAGCGTTTACCCATTCGGTTGCTAAAGGCTTGGCTGTTGCCTCTTTTTCTCTGAAAAGAAACAAACAAATCATTTTCTCTCGAATTTTTTATTTCAAGGTCTTCAAAAGGATTAGCATTGGTAGATTTAAGTGTGAAACCTTTTTCGGTGGCTGAATAAGCAAACTCAAATAAACTGGCACCATCTACGGCTACCAAATATATTCCACCATCCCACATATCATCGCCTTTAAAATGAGCAACACCTTTTTTATCGGTAATGGCGGTATCTTTTACAAATGTTTTTCCTGAATGGTGATAACCTATAATTATCTCTTTTTCAGGTAAATCGGTCAATACAATGGTAAAGTCATGGCCATTTACTTTTTTATCGGCGTAGGGTGGTTTTTCAAAGTTAGGCCAAATGTCTAGTTTGGTTCCGCTGTTTTGGGCCATACCTAAAACGGGCAACATGATTAAAATCGAGAATAAAATCCTTTTCATAGTGCGATATTAAGTTTCACAAATTTAGATTGTCAACGCAACTTGTAATTTTATTGCGAAGGTTTTAAACACTTCAACAATTCAAAAACATTGAAATCAACAGGTTGTTTTTAAAAACTGACGTGAAAATAGAACCAAGTGTTGATGAGCAATTGATAACGATTTGTTAAGTAACGTAATTTGTGATTCAATTTGGGGCGAATTATGCCCAAAGTGAAGTGATTTAACCCGAAATAAGAAGTTAATGTTTTAAATGCGCAAATAATGTTTTGCATAGTTGATATAGAAACCACTGGCGGCAACTCTAAACGCCATCAAATAATTGAAATTGGGGCATGTTTGCATAATGGCGAGCAAGTACTCGATACTTTTCATACCCACATAAACCCAGGGGTAAGTGTGCCGCCTTTTATTACAAGGCTTACAGGTATTACCAACCAAATGGTTGAAAACGCTCCCGCGTTTAGCGATATAGCCGATGATTTATACGACTTTTTAGATGGAAATATATTTATTGCCCACAACGTAAGTTTTGATTACCACTTTATAAAAAACCATTTCGGAGCCCTTGATATTCAATATAATTCTAATAGACTTTGTACTGTAAGGCTAAGCCGAAAAATTATTCCGGGTTTACCATCATATAGCTTGGGTAATATTTGCAAATCGCTTAAAATACATATTAAGGGTAGGCATACTGCCTTGGGCGATGCCGAAGCTACTGCCAAACTTTTTAGCATTTTGGTTCAGCAAGATAAAAATGGCGTAATTGAAAAATCAACCAAGAGAAACTCAAGAGAATCACTATTACCGCCTAATCTTGACAAGGCCATTTTTGATAGTTTGCCTGAACAACAGGGTATTTATTACTTTTTAAACAAGAAAAAGAAACCAATTTACATTGGCAAAAGTAAAAATATAAAGAGCAGAGTTGTTGGACATTTTAGTACAGGTTCAACAACCAGAGAAAAGCTAAGATTTATTGATGATATTTATGGTATTGAAACCAAATTGTGCAGTAATGATTTAATTACAGACCTCACTGAGTGTCATGAAATTAAAAAGCATTGGCCAAAACATAACCGAGAATATAAAAAACGTTCACAAATTTATGGGGTTTATCAATACATTGATGCACGTGGATTTGTGCGCTATCATGTTAATAAAGTTTTACTCAAAAGCAAACCATTATTAGTTTTTGGAGATTATTCAACTGCCTATCAGTATGTAAAAGATCTCACCATTGAATTTGAATTATGTCCTAAACTTACTGGCTTACAAAAACAAGGCGATAAGTGTATGTGTAACGAAAATGGAAGTTGCCAAAGTGCTTGTGGCCAAATTCAAAATGACTTTGATTATAAAGAAAAAACCAATCGTTCTCTTGAACAAATATTGAGAAGTAAAGAGACTTATATAATAGTAGATGAAGGTTTTAGCGAAGATGAGAAAAGTATTGTTTTGGTAAAGAATGGGCGATACATGGGCTATGGCTACACAAAGTCTGAGGTGAGCATAAATAACTTTAACACGTTGCTTGATCAAATAGAACCACGTAAACCTACTCAAGACATTGAGAACATTTTACTTAACCATGTTTCAAAATTAGAATCAACTAAAGG
>JBMYOR010000253.1:0-4886 GCA_049599535.1 Bacteroidia bacterium
CTTAATTCAAGATCGGTAAGTTATATATTATCAATGGGCGGTACCATTTTGTACACCGCACGTAGCGAATCTTTTAGAACAAAAGAAGGAAGAAAGCAGTCGTTTGATAATTTAAGCGCCCTAAACATTGATGGTTTAATTACAATTGGTGGAGACGGAACCTTTACCGGAGCAAAAATATTTAGCGAAGAATACGGTATACCCGTAATTGGAGTGCCTGCCACTATTGATAATGATATTTATGGCACCGATTATACTATTGGATTTGATACCGCCGTAAATACTGCGATTGATGCCCTTGACAAAATTAGAGATACGGCATCGAGTCATGACAGGTTATTTTTAGTTGAAGTAATGGGTAGGCATGCAGGTTTTATTGCGCTAAGGTGTGGTATTGGGAGTGGAGCCAAAGCTATGCTACTGCCAGAGAAATCAATGAGCGATGGCGAACTTTTTGTTTTACTGAGAAAAGGTATAAATGAAAATAAAAAATCAAACATTATTATAGTAGCAGAAGGAAACCCCAATGGCGATCCTTACGATATATCGGAGCGGATCAATAAAAAGTTTCCTCAGTTTGATATTAGGGTTTCTATTTTGGGCCACATTCAACGCGGTGGTAAACCGAGTGCCTTTGATAGGCTGCTTGCAAGCAGGCTAGGGGTGGCAGCTGTTGAAGCATTGCTTGATGAACAACGGGGTATTATGGTAGGTTTACAGCAAGAAAAGCTCAACCAAGTAAGCTTAAAAGATGCCATTGAAAATAAGCCCCAAATCGATGAAGATTTAATTCGAGTGGCCAATATTTTATCTTTCTAAAAGATTAATTTGAAGAATTTTTTTGAACATTGAAATTGAATATATTTCATTCTAATAAGTTGATACTTTAATTTGCAGTTATGTTAGTTGTAGCAGATAGTGGTTCTACCAAGTGTGATTGGATTTTTTCTGACGGAGAAACTAAACAAGAAGTTTCTACTCAGGGCTATAATCCAATGTTTCATAATACAGAGTTTATAGCCAAGGATCTTAGGCAAAATTCTGAAATTCAAACTTTGGCACAAAAAGCTGATAAGGTAATATTTTATGGGGCCGGATGTTCATCAGATAGACTTAAAAAAATAGCTTATGATGGCTTGGTTCAAATATTTACAAAAGCTGAAATTATAGTTGAACATGATCTTGACGGAGCTGTATATGCCGCTTGCCAAGGTAAACCAGGCATTGCATGTATTTTAGGTACAGGTTCAAACTCAGCTTATTTTGATGGCGCAAGCATACATGAAGAAGTACCCGCTCTTGGCTATATATTAGGCGATGAAGGCAGTGGCTCATATTTTGGTAAGCAGTTGCTTTCAAGATTTTTGTACAAGCAATTGCCCGCACATATTCAAATTCTATTTGAAAAAAAATATCCAAACCTTGAGCCCGATCAGGTTTTTGATGGGGTTTACATGAAAAAAGATGCCAATGTTTACTTGGCAAGTTTTATGAAATTTTTAAGCGATAATAGAGAAGATCGCTATGTGCAGGATATGGTTTATCATGGACTGTCTAAATTTATTGATATACATATTTGGCAATACAAAGCGTACAAAACGGTACCAGTTCATTTTGTTGGTTCAATCGCATTCTTTTTTGAAAACGTTTTACGTAAGGCGGCCAGTAATCACCGCATTCAAATGGGCCGAATAATCAGAAGGCCTGTTGAGTACCTATTTGAATATCACAGCCATAGGAGTTAAAATCCAATTGAGTTTTAAATATAAACCCGCTTTTACGAGCGGGTTTTTTATTGTTTAAATTTTCTTATTGTAAAAAATACCATAAGTAGAAAAATGATTTATATTTGTTACCTAACAAATGTTAAAGTGCATCAATTTATTATTGCTGTGCGGCTCAAAACAATCTAAACATTACTCTATGTCAGGAAGGATTTTATACATTGCTTTTGTTGTATCGTTAGGTGGCTTTTTATTTGGCTTTGATGCCGGAATTATTTCAGGCGTCATGTCATTTGCGGGGCCAGAATTTGATCTTAATGATATGCAGTCGGGTTGGGTGGTAAGTTCACCATCGTTTGCTGCTATGCTCTCAATGCTGGTTTCAGGTAGATTAAGCGATGTAATTGGTAGAAAAAAGATTCTGATTGTAGTTGCGCTCATGTACGCTGTTTCCGCAGCGTTTTCGGCATACGCCACATCATATGAGATGTTGTACATAGCCAGAATGGTTGGTGGTGTTGCGTTTGGTGCTGCATTGGTATTGGCGCCAACCTATATTGCCGAGATTTCATCATCAGAAAATAGGGGTAAGCTGGTTTCGCTACAACAACTAAATATTGTTTTAGGCTTTTTTGCGGCGTTCTTAAGCAACTATTTTTTTAATAAGTTTTACACCGAGGGGTATTCGTCATTAACCGAAGCTAATGTTTGGCGCTGGATGTTGGGGGTAGAGTTTTTCCCTGCAATTTTGTATTTCATTCTTTTGTTTTTTGTACCTAAGAGTCCGCGTTGGTTGTTTACTAAAAACTTGAAAGAAGAAGCAAGAGTAATACTCGAGAAAATTTATGGGGCCAAAATAGCCGCTAATGAAATTAAGAATATTGAAGAGCAGGCATTGGGTAATAAAGATGAATCTAAGGTTAGTTTAAAATCTTTATTATTACCATCGTTAAGGTTTATTCTTATTATAGGCTTGGTAGTGGGCGTGCTACAGCAAATTACAGGCATAAATGCAGTATATTTTTATGCAACATCAATATTTAAGCAAACCGGAATTGGTAATGATGCTTCTTTTTCGTCAGGTGTACTGCTAAGTACTATTACGGTAATTTTCACTTTTGTGGCTATTGCTACAATTGATAAAATGGGTAGAAGGCCATTGCTTCTTATTGGTATTGCTGGTGTGGCAATAAGTTTAATAGTTTGTGCTTTTGGTTTTTATAATGCTTCGTATGAATTAAAATCTTCAGAAGTAGATAACCTTGTTTTAAATGGAATTACAACTGATGATTTGAGTTTTGCCTTAGACAAAAAGTACGATAGCGACCTAGAGTTCAAGAATGTAATGAAAGAAAACCTGGGCAATCAACTTTACGCTAAAAATGAAGGCGCCATTTTAGAAGCCGCAACTAATATTAACTCTACATTAGTACTTGTGGGTATAATGGCTTTTATTGCATGCTTTGCGTTTTCATTAGGGCCTGTAATGTGGGTGTTGCTATCAGAGTTATATCCTATTAAGTATAGAGGTGCGGCCATTGGAGTTATTGGATTTGTTAACTCGTTTACGAGCTGGGTTGTACAGCAAGTATTTCCGTGGGAGCTCTCTAATTTTGGTAATGCCTTAACGTTCCTAATTTTTGGATTAATAGCCTTGGTAGGATTCTTTATTCTTATGAAAATTTTACCTGAAACTAAAGGAAAGTCGCTCGAAGAACTTGAAGCGCAATTGGTTAAATAAAAAGCAAAGACAATGAAAACGCTCAATCTATTTTTACTGATCAGTATGTTGGCATTTGCTTCTTGTAAGGAGCAAAAAACAGAAACTACAGTAGCAGATACAACTGATGTTGAAGTGGTTTCCGAACAAGAAACAACAAGTAATTCTGTTAAAATTAATGCAGTTGATTATACAGCTACCAGTGTCAATTCTAAAACAATTAGGGTTGAAAATGATCAACTCATTTTAGACGAAGGAGGAACATGGACAGAATATAATGTAGAAGTTCCCACAGCTGGTAGGTACAAGTTTGAAGTGACTGGTGCAGGTGAAGGCGCTAAGGTGTGGGTTGAAGATTACGTTGATAATACAGATGGAAGAACCTATAACATTACCGGCGGATTGGCACTAAATGGTGGTACTGAAGAAACAGTATCGGTTGATGGTAGTCCGCTAAATATAGGTCTACACAAAATGCGCCTTCATGTAGAAGATGCAGGTGCATCAATAACTAGCTTCAAATTCACCCTTATTAAAGAGTTGGTAAATACGCCCGAAACCATGAAGCAAAACATGAATGGCGACGAATGGGATTTGGTTTGGAGCGATGAGTTTGACGAAGGAACTACTGTAGATACAGAAAAATGGACTTACGATATTGGCAATTGGGGTTGGGGAAACAACGAGCTTCAATATTATACGGTTGGCGAAAACGCAACAATTGAAGATGGTAATCTAGTAATTGAAGCCAGATTGCAAGAAGATGGATCATGGACTTCAACAAGACTCACCACAAGAGAAAAAACAACTTTTATCTATGGTAGAATTGAGTTTAGAGCTAAAGTACCTGTTGAAAAAGGCAACTGGAGCGCTGGTTGGACTCTAGGTGATTCTTATGTTGATGAGCTTTCGTGGCCATATTGCGGCGAAATTGATATTATGGAGAGTGTTGGATATGAAATTGATGATAATTCAGGTGCGGGTAAAGCCCACGCATCAATACATGTGCCCGCTTATTATTTTAAATTAGGCAATCAACCTACAAGTATTATCGATGTTGCTGATATGAAAAACGAATACCACACCTACCGTATAGATTGGAGCAGAGAAAAAATCATTGCATACGTAGATGATGAGGCATATTTTGAGTTTAGCGATACATCAAGTGCAAAAACTTGGCCTTTTAATGAGCCGCAGAATATAATTTTAAACCTGGCCATGGGAGGTGGTTGGGGTGGTTTGCAGGGGATGGATACCACTGTAACAATTCAAAAACTATACGTTGATTACATTAGAGTTTATGGTAAAAAAGAAAATTAAAGAGTTTTAGGTATTACGTAATTTGTATTTTTAAGAGTCAACTTGCTAAAGGTTGGCTCTTATTTTTTATTGGGAATTAATAGCAAAGTTGTAATAATTCAATGAATAAAGCACGTAGTTTA
>JBMYOR010000254.1:0-4877 GCA_049599535.1 Bacteroidia bacterium
TCGAGTACTGATGTTTTTAGCTGATGCATTTTAGAAACAGTATTCAGTTAGGTTTCAAATTTAAATGGGATAGTAAAGATTAACCACGTTTGAATCAAGTGCTCGTAAACATTATAAAAAAATTACAGTAGTAGCCTAAATTCCACCTTGATGTTTGGCGTCAATATTCTCTTTTAAAAAACGCTAATAATAAACAATAACATACACCAAGTTTCATGTTACTTAATCTAAAATACCCAATACCTTTAAGGCAACGCAAACCACTAATAGTTATAATTTCACTCGGCTGTCATTTTTCAATAACTTTAAAAACCCAACCAGCATCACTATCTATATCATGGCGACTTTTAATCCTTAAAGGCACACTGCCAATGCCTAGTACAGTGCCACGAAAAAAAATATTAATTGAAAAAACACTCTGTAAAATGTATACTGGATCAAGTGTTAGCAATGCAGTATTAATACCATATACAAAAACCAAAACCCCAACTCTATATATTATTCTAGTACCTACCAACATTATATTAGCAATTGTTTTTCTGAACCGTGTGTTAAACGAAATATAGTTTACATTTTCTATTAATACCACGCCACCACTAGTAATTAAGGCTGAATCATTAAACCCTTCTAAATATCCTTTTATTATTGTTGAATCCTTTTTTAACACCTTGATATGATGGCCAATTGGCAAGGTGTGACTTCGTTTTGAACAGACATTTTCAAGAACTAAAACTTGATTGACTTGAGCAAAGCTTTGGAAGCCTAAAAATAATATTAAACCCAACCCTAATAATTTCATAATTTTTATTTATTCAATTTTTTTTTTGTGTTTTGATAAAAGCTTTGGCAAGCCATTTATCTCTTCTTTTTCTTCTTCTTTTTAGTTTCCTTCTGCACAAACTTGCCTGGCTCGGAGACTTCATTGGCGGCAAGCGCTTTTTCTAGAGTAATAAAAATAGTTCGTTTATCTTTTACTGATTTTGCCAATACACTTACCCATTTGTCCTTCACTTTTCTATGACCTGAGCTAGAAAACCTTGAGATAACAACCTTTTCGTACGCATCATATTTATCAAGGCTTTCTACCAAGCCAGTTCCTACCATTACATAAGCTTGCTCGTATTCGCTTTCACTTATTGGTAAAATCTGAAGCGTATCGCCTACACAAAACAACACATCATTTTCTGATAGATAGCAGTTGTATTTTCCTTTATAGCCTTCTGAATTTAGAAGTTCTACCGTTAAGGTATCTTGGCCATATGTGGCTAACGAAACCGACGATAGTATTATGAAAACAAAGAGTAGTTTATTCATTATCTCGTTTTTATATAAACAAATAAACCGATTTAAATTATTTTTCAAGGAACAAAGGCGCAATTTTGACTGAATCAAGTTTTTTCAACCAAACGAAATTTTGATTTAGTTTTTAACAGGTAGCAAAGGACAATCCTTACAATACTTCCCTTTCTTGCTAATCTTATCGCAGCAATCTTTTTGCTTTTTCTTTTTAGTATCCTTTTTTGACTTGCTTTTCTTGCTCAATTCACAATTATTGCTCCATATTCACAAAACTAGATAATTCCAACGCTAGACAATTCATATTTCTTATTCACCTATGCAAATGAGCAATTTAAATTTTATTCTTCTTTCCCATTCTAATAAACTATTTTAGGCATAGTTACTTACTTATTAGTAATCAACTGTGCTTTCAAAAAGCTGAAAGCCTTTTTTTTAATTAAAGATCAAACATGAAAAGAGATATATTCCAAATTGAAAAAGAGCTCCAAACCCCAAAAGGAGCACGCAAATATTATAGCCTACAAAAACTTCAAAACAAAGGAAAAGACGTTGCAAGCCTGCCTTATGCCATTAGAATTCTACTAGAAAACGCCATTAGAAATTATGATGATTTTGCTGTTACTGAAGATCATTTGAATACTCTTTTGAACTGGAAAGACACGGGCGGCAAAAAGGATATTCCTTACAGCCCGGCTCGAGTTTTAATGCAAGATTTTACTGGAGTACCTGCCGTAGTTGATATTGCGTCAATTCGCGCTGAAGTAGCCCGAAAAGGCGGCGATACCACCAAAACCAATCCCGTAGTGCCTGCCGATATGGTAATTGACCACTCGGTAATGGTGGAGTACTTCGGTACTATGGCCAGCTACCAGAAAAATGTGGACCTTGAATACCAACGAAACGAAGAGCGCTATAAACTCTTGAAATGGGGTCAGCAAGCCTTCGATAACTTCAATGTAGTTCCACCGGGAATGGGTATTTGCCACCAAGTGAATATTGAGTATTTGGCAAAAGTGGTACAAGACCGCGATGGCTACTTATTCCCAGATACTTTGGTTGGAACCGACAGCCACACGCCTATGGTAAATGGTATGAGCGTACTTGGTTGGGGCGTTGGTGGCATTGAAGCAGAAGCAGCCATGTTGGGGCAACCCATATACATGATTCTTCCGCAGGTAGTTGGTCTTAAACTCAAAGGTCAATTGCGCGAAGGCGCTACGGCAACCGACTTGGTATTAACCATTACCAAGCTATTGAGAGACCACGGTGTAGTGGGCAAAATTGTAGAAGTACACGGCGATGCGCTTGATAATTTGGCAGTGGCCGAAAGAGCCACGATTTCAAATATGAGTCCTGAGTTTGGCTGTACCGATACCCATTGGCCAATAGATGAACAAACGCTTGATTACATGCGCAAAACCAACCGACCTGAAGAGCATATTGAATTGGTTGAAGCCTACGCAAAAGCCAATATGCTTTGGAGAAATGAAGATTACAACATTGAATATACAAGCAATTTGGAGCTTGATCTTGCATCCGTTGAACCAACGATTTCAGGCCCTAAACGTCCGCAAGACAAGATTTTATTACGAGAATCCAAAGAGAAAGTCATCAACCTTTTTAAGGAGAATTATAATAGAGATTATGTGCCGTTAAACGAACGTGGTTGGGCCAATGACCCTGCTCAGGTAACCGTTGCTGAAAGCAACACCGTGAAGAGCATTCCTATGAAATTAGGGGATGTGGAATACAACTTGAGCGATGGCGCTGTGGTAATTGCTGCTATTACATCATGCACTAACACTTCCAATCCCAGCGTAATGATTGGCGCCGGTTTGGTCGCAAAAAATGCCGTTGAAAAAGGTATTGATATTAAACCTTGGGTAAAAACATCATTGGCTCCAGGTTCAAGAGTGGTAACGGATTACTTAACCAAATCTGGACTCCTACCTTACCTAGAAGCCTTGCGTTTTCACGTGGTAGGTTATGGCTGTACCACTTGTATTGGCAACTCCGGCGATATGATGGCGCCCGTTCAACAGGCGGTTTTAGAAAATGATTTGGTGGTTTGCTCGGCCCTCTCAGGCAATAGAAACTTTGAAGCACGGATTCATCCAAATATCAAAATGAATTTCTTGGCATCGCCAATGCTGGTAGTGGCTTATGCGCTATCAGGTAGAATGGATTTTGACTTTGAAACAGAACCCGTGGGTCATGAGCCAACTGGTGAGCCTGTTTATCTGCGCGATATATGGCCAACCCAAGCCGAGATCAACGAAATGATGGGCAAAGTGCTCACTACCGAAGATTATAAAAAGAACTACGGAAGCATTTTTGATGGAGACGAAACCTGGCAAAACCTTGAAGCACCAACTGGTAGATTATACGATTGGGATAGCAATTCAACCTATATTCAGGAAGCACCATTTTTTAAAGACCTACCTGAAGAATTGCCGACACCAACAGATATCAAAGGCGCTAAAGTGTTGTTGCAATTAGGCGATATGGTTACGACTGACCACATCTCACCTGCAGGTAAATTCCATCCTTCGCATCCCGCGGGCGAATACTTGACTGCAAATGGTGTTCAGCAAAAAGATTTTAATTCTTACGGATCTAGACGCGGAAACCACGAAGTAATGATGCGTGGAACTTTTGCCAATGTGCGTATCAAAAACAAACTCGCTAATAAAGAAGGCGGTTGGACTACTTACCACCCAACTGGCGAAGAAATGACTGTTTTTGATGCTTCTATGAAATACCAAGAATCAGGAACTGATCTAGTTGTAATCGGTGGTAAAGAATACGGTTCAGGCTCTAGCCGAGATTGGGCAGCTAAGGGAACCCAACTTTTAGGTGTAAAAGCCGTAATTGTAGAAAGCTACGAACGTATTCACCGAAGTAATTTGGTAGGCATGGGCGTGTTGCCCCTGCAATTTGATGAAGGCCAAACCCAAGATACACTCGGTTTAGACGGTACCGAAACCTATAACATCACAGGTCTTGACGACCTTAGCGCCAATCAAATGATTGATGTGACTGCCA
Organism: Bacteroidia bacterium; assembly: GCA_049599535.1. Taxonomy (GTDB): domain Bacteria; phylum Bacteroidota; class Bacteroidia; order CAILMK01; family JACPUW01; genus JACPUW01. The sequence continues at coordinate 4,345 of JBMYOR010000254.1, forward strand.
CCAAAAAAGATGGCGGCGAAATCAAATTCAAAGCCATGAGTAGATTAGATTCAGCCGTAGATGTTGAATATTATAAGCATGGCGGAATTTTGAATTATGTGCTCCGCCAATTTCTTAAGAATTGAAAATTGAAAACTAAAAATTGAAGATTAGCCCCTTTTGGAATTGTTTAAAGTAAGAAGTTTAAGGTTTAAAGAACAGCCCCTTTCGAACATGTTTTTCGGAAGGGGTTTTCTTTTGGATTTGAAAATCGTCTGACATCTAAAAGATGCCTGACGATTACTACATTACTAAAGCTTTATGTAAGTGAGATTTCAAGCACCTAAAAGGTGGCAGACATCTGTTTCTAGAAAATAAAGATTGGTTACTAGTGGAATTCACTCAACAAGTGGCACATTTCAACTACTTAAACAAATGACGATCTTTTACAAAAAAGGCCCAAATGGTATTGAACAAAATCATTTAATTCCTAATTTCCCTTCATTATAAATTACTGGCAAATGAAAAGAGTGCTTGTTTTCTTGCTTTCTGCA
>JBMYOR010000255.1:0-4873 GCA_049599535.1 Bacteroidia bacterium
AGGATTGGCTTTTGGTTATAATTTGTTACTTGAAAAACCCGCTGCAGCCACCACAATACAGATTGATGAACTTAATAAAACGGCTCAAAATAAAGGGCTACAAGTTTTTGTTGGTTTTCAGAACTTATATGAACCTGAAACTTGGGATATTAAAAGTATGCTCATTAAGGGTGAGGTAGGCAAAATACAAAGCGCTCATTTTTTAGGTTTATGGCCCAGAAGCGAAGAGTATTTTAGCCGAAATGAATGGGCGGGAAAGCTATATTGTGGTGACGAGCCAGTTTTTGATTCGGTGGTACACAATGCTTTTGCGCATTTTGTAAATCTGCTTTTCTTTTGGACAGGTGATGAATTAAAAACGGCAAATACTGCTTCTGTGGTGAATGGACAGCTAACACGAGCCAATGATATTGAGAGCTTTGACACGGCTAGTCTTAAGATAGAAACTGAAAACGGAATTCCCTTTTTTATTAATGCAAGTCACGCTTGTGAACAGAATATAGACCCCAAAATTTAGATTAAAGGAAGCAAAGGCAGCTTGGAGTGGTTTGGCGATTATTATATTTTGAATGGAGATAAAATAATAATTGAAAAAGGAGCTAATGCGGCTATTCAAAGGGCACGGCAACTAATGTTTAATAATGTGATAGAAATAATGAATGGCGCTGATGCTGATCATTGTAATTTGGATTTGGCTTATCCCGTTACGCACTTAGTGGGCCTGCTTCACGAAAATTTGAATATAGAAACGGCTTATTACATTTCAAATAAAACCGAGCATGGCATACAAAGGGTAATTGAAGGTACTGATGAAGAAATGATCAGCGGTTTTGAAGGTTCATGACCTTAGAGATCATGTTAGATCAAAACTTTTCGAGTCTTTCGAAATCGATCATTTAAGATCAGAAACACTGGAGTTCCATAGAATTAGACTTCTGCTCATTACCATCTCTTATTAAAATAATCTGATAGACATAACCACAATTTGCTCCAATGGAATCCATCAAAATCATAATTTTTTCTATTCTGCTAGCTATTTTATATGGTATTTGTCATGATATGGTTACGGCTCAAATTTCAATTGAGTATTTTACAATAGGACATGTCAAAATTATTGAAAATGAATCACCAATAATATTGGCGCTACTTTGGGGAGTAATCGCTACATGGTGGGTAGGGCTAATTTTGGGCATCGCTTTAGCTATTTCGGCAAGATTTGGAGATAACCCAAAACTAAACTTGAGTGATGTTATTAGCCCAATGCTGGCACTAACTGGGATAATGGCAGTTGCCGCGTTTATTGCAGGAATATTGGGTTATGTGTTGGCAAAACAGGGCGTTTTTATGCTTGCGGAAAGACTAGCAGTACAAGTAGAGCCTAAAAAACACCATTTATTCTTAACGGCCGGTTGGTCTCATGGTGCTTCTTACTTTGTTGGTTTTGTTGGTGGAATAGTGCTTTGCTTACTTGTATGGAATAAAAGATAAAGTCTTTAATCACCTAAAAAATCCGTTCGTTCAATTTTTCTCACTTTCCAAGCATCAGCAGTAGCCGGTTTTCCGTCGGTTCTAAATTCATTAGTATTTTTAGGCTGTTCAAATAATGTGTCAGTACCGCTAATAAATTTGGTGCAATTAATTGAGTAGTAATGCAATGCATTGGCATTATTATTTACATAAAAATGGTTCGCATCACTTTCAAATCCAAAGGCTGCTATTTTACCACTATTGTAGGTGTATGTGGGTTTGGGCCAATCTCTAATATTATCAGCATTTAAATCTAATTTATGTGCAATAATGTGTGTTTGGTTATTGATTTTTGCTTTTAATGCTATGCAGTTATCAGTTTTAACAAATTCATAATTTTGAATTAAATCACTGGCATTTTCATTAGTAATCGGATGCAAAACAGTTATATAGGTCTCATAATCGCCCTTGTTTAGTTTGTAATACCCTAATTGCGAAATGCATTTTTCTTGCTGTTTATGCCTGTCAATATCATCAGTTAATAGTTGCTTGTTTGTGCTATCGTCTGGGAAAACAAACATTAACTTGCAATTATCTTTATTTACCCATTTGCCAATTGAGTCATATTTTGTTATAAACCAATTTTCGCCATTTTCAATTATATTCTGAGTATGCCAAAGATTTGCACAGCTTATTTCGTTATTATTTTTATTAGATTTAATAATGTCAAAAACCACAAAAACCCCGTCTTCTTTTAAGTAATTGATTATGCGTTCATGCTCAATTCCTTTGTTTACTAAAATTTCTTTTGTTCTTGAGTAATCACAATTAGTATTGGTAGTAAAATCAACTTTTAATGTTTGGCTATTGTTATAAACCCCATTGTTTTTTAGCGCACTAACTATACCGTTATTTAAATCTAATAATTGGTTTCTGAAAACCATTTTGTTATGAAATATATCAGCTCGGTACTCGCCATTTGGTCCACTTGGCAATATTGGTCTATAACCACCATCGTGTAGCAATACACTATTTTTATGCATAAAAAAAACAATAGATTGTTCATCGCTATGGCCATGATGCATTTTTTCGTGGCTTACGCTTAGGGTGTTGCGCAAGTTGTTTTTAAATAGCGAACCACTTTTACCTTCATCTTTAAAATTATATAGTAAATAGGTGCTTGTATTGTCCCAACCGTTTCTAAAAACCACTTTTTTGCCAATTTGGGCATCAAATGCCAATTCAGATTTACTGTTTGGTTTTACTGAGTTTAAGGTGTTTGAACCCCATAAAATAGCTTCTGATAGCTTTAATGCAAGATCTAAATGATGCGTTTTTAATGGATTAAAGTTGATATTGTAGGCATTTTGGGCGGTCCATAAATAATTGGCATTATTAAAGGCTTTTGCACCTGACTCCATTACAGGTATCGATGCTATCCACCAACTTCGCCACCATGCATCACCAAAGTCAGGTATCACACCGGCAGGGCTGTGCAGTTGTTTAAAATATTCAAAATAATAATGCGACTTTGGCGAATTTATAAATGATGGCTCATTTAAGTAACCAGCCACCCCGCAAAGTGAATACAGCCAAATCATTTGATACATGCCTGCATCTTCAATATTCCATTCTCGCAAATTATCGGTGATCAAGGTGTTGGCATACGTTTCCCATTCTAATTTTTTATAATGGTCAAACTCTAAGGCTTTATTAATGAGTAATAAACCTTCGGCCCTAAGCATGGCGCGGTTCATTGGGCCCCACTCTTGGGTGGCCATTAAAAAGTCTGCTGTTTGCGCTAAAATATTTTGAATAATCTTTTTTTCATCGTTTTCGCAAATGTTAGCTTCAAACACAACAGCTGCGGCTCGTGCATATTTTGGTGGTAAAAAAAAATTGGGTATGTACGGAATACCGTTTTTGTACTCTGCCCTTAATTTTTTAGGTGTTCCTGCTTTTTTACGATACTCACCATAGTGTACTAATATGTGTTTAGCGGCTTTAATGTACTTTATATTTCCGTTAAGTTTATAAAGGTTAGCCAATGTTGCGGCTAAATAAACTTCATATACACCTGCCTTTAAATTTCCGGCAGCATCAAAGCCAGTTTGCGCATGCCAAACCTTAATAAATGAGTCTAAATGAGCAATATAATAGTCGCATGATTGCTGCGCATAATTGTAAAATTCAAGGTGTTGATCACTCAGATTTTTGTCAAATATTGGCTTATTATTGGTATTGTTATTTGAGCATGCATTGCTAAATATTATTAAGGCAATCAGAAAAATTAACTGTTTCACAGAGCTAAATTACGCAAGTTGGTTCAAGTATATTTTAGATGGAAAATACTCAGTTTTAAAACTTGAAATAGTTTAGATTACTATAAGTGCTATTTATTCTGTAGAAATTCATTTGGGTTAAAGTAATTTAGCTCTTTAAATAGTAGCTAAAAATGAAAAATAAGTTTATCGCCATCAGTTTGTTTCTAATATTTTGTTTGGCCGGATGCCAAACGGATTCAAGAAATAAATCAGCACAAGAAATATTGGGCAACCCTGCCTACCAAGCCATGTCATTTGGTGGTTATAGAGAAAAATCAAGAGATGAAGTTCCAACTGTAGATCAGTTAAAAAATGGGATGAAAATTCTAAGCGCCATGGGAGTAAAGGTGATTAGAACCTACAACACCCAGCAATTTGATCAAGCAAATAATTTGTTGGAAGCCATAAAGCAATTGAAATCTGAAGATGAAAACTTTGAAATGTATGTAATGTTAGGCGCTTGGATTGATTGCGATGGTGCATGGGGGCCAAACCCTAATCACGAAGCCGAGAGCGAAGAAAACAACAGAAAAGAAATTGAAGCAGCGGTAAAAATGGCGCAAGAGTATCCTGATATTGTAAAGATGATAGCCGTGGGCAACGAAGCCATGGTGCATTGGGCGGCTTCGTATTTCGTTAGGCCTAATGTGATTCTTAAATGGGTTAATTACCTACAAGATTTAAAAACCAATGGCGATTTGAGCAATGATGTTTGGATTACGAGTTCAGACAATTTTGCATCGTGGGGCGGTGGCGATGAGAGCTACCACAGAGATGATCTTAATGAGCTCATTAAGGCCATAGATTTTCTTTCGGTACATACTTATCCTTTTCATGATACGCATTACCAACCTGATTATTGGGGTGTAATGAATGGCGAAGAAAACTTGAGCAAAGAAGAACAAATAGACAAAGCCATGACAAGGGCTGCTGAATATGCCAAGACTCAATACAGCAATGTGCTCAATTATTTAGAGCGTATTGGTGTTGAGAAACCAGTACATATTGGCGAAACAGGTTGGGCCAGCAAAACCAACCACATGTATGGTCCTGAAGGTACCAAGGCTACCGATGAGTACAAA
>JBMYOR010000256.1:0-4861 GCA_049599535.1 Bacteroidia bacterium
ATTAATGGGCGGCACCAATGAGCAAATCAAGGGCCTTTAGTTTTCTAATAGTCACGAGTTGGTTTTTGGTGAGCCGCCTGACGACTATGACCACTCCGAAAGTGTCGTCTGACGGCTTTGAACACGAATCGCTTGTCTCAAGTCATTTTGCTCAAGGTATAAGGTCTTTTTCATTTTACATTTCTCATTTCGCGGTTTTAAATTTCCTAAATCGCTATTCCTTGTTCTGCGGTTCGATATTCATTCTGCCGTTTTACATTTTCTTCAATCGTAATTCCTCGCTCTGCGGTTCGATATTCATTTTATCGATTCTTTACCAATCAAATTCATTGGAACTTCAATTTTTTGCAGATATCATTTTACTACCTTGCGCCTAGCATGAAGTGGAAATTATTAGGCATATTTTGGGCTGTTGCTACAATTGCACAGGCTCAATCATTAACATCAAACAAAACTGAAGTCTGCGCGAAAAGTCGTGTTGACTTTACAATTGATCTTCCGAAAAGTATTTCAAGTTATGAAAGCGTTCTTTTGCAATTTGGGGATGGAAAAGAAGTTGAACTCACAAAACAATTCGATTCTAAAAAGCATAGATACTTCTATCATCTTGACGGGAGTTATGAGCCGCGATTGGTTATTGTAGAAAAGGGCAAAAATGAAACTATCATAATTGGTGATAGCATAAAGGTTTTACCTATTCCAAGCTTTAATATCATTAACCATACTGCTGATTCTGTTTGCTTTAAGGATACATTTCAGTTTCAAGGGCCTTGGCAAGACAAAAACAAAAGAAAGATTACCAATTGGAGCTGGAGCTTTGGTGATGGTACAAAAATGAATGCTCAAAATGTTGAGAAGCGTTTTTTAAAGCCAGGCGAATACAATGTGGAACTTGAGAACAGAATTGAAAATGGTTGTTGGGCAAAAGCCACACGAAAAGTAAAAGTTTACGAGCCTTTTAAAGTTGATTTTAAAGTTTTGGGAATCGATCAACATGAAGCAGGTAGCGTTTATACTTTTAAAAATAAATCTGACATTGACACTTCAGATGTTGCAAGTTGGATTTGGCATTGGAATAGATGGAGAGACAGAGCAGATACATTTTACAAAAAGGAACTTGATGATTACTGGGATTCATTTGAAGTAGAAATCTCAGGTGATGGATATTATTCACCAATGTTGCATGTAACTCATGTAAATGGTTGTAAAGATTCGCTTGTTTTAAAAAATGTGATTAGGCAAATCAGCTTACGATTTGATATAACTTGGCGGCCTGACACTCCTTGCTTTTCTGAAAACGAAATTACTTTCAACATGCCACCGCGACCAAATGCTACACAACTTCGCTGGACATTTGGTGATTCTATAAAAGGAATTCGGTTTAATGAAAACAAGGAATCATGGAGCCCAAAGCATGAATTCTATTATCCCGGCTATTACAATGTAAACCTCAAGGTTATTGAACCACCTGCATTGCCAAAAGACACCACAATTTGTTTTGTAAAGATCAAAGGGCCTATGGCAAAAATTCAGCGAAATGAGATCAAAAACAGTTTTGTTGAAATAAAGCCCATTGATACCGCCCGGCTAAGGCAGCAACAAAGAAATCATTTTGATAGAGCAAGAAAAGGGCTTGATTCCATTCTGTATTGGCAAATTGAGAAAGTAAATCCTTTTGTGGTTGACAGCATTCCTCAATATTTTAATGCCCCAATGAAAACTAGCTATGCTATTGAAAACGCTTGCGGTGGCGATTCCATTTTTAAACCTGTTTACACTCTTACACCAACTTCATATCAACTCGTTTATCAAGATTATAGAATTATTGATTCTGGTTATTTGAGCTTTAATAAACCTATTCCATCAACAACCCTTTATCATCCGTCAAAAGGCAGAAAATATAAGCACAACATGCATGATTCGGATCTTTATCATCATGCGCCTTTTAACTTGGTGAGCTTTACCAACAACAGTATTAAGTATAGAACAATTGGCAAGAAACGTGGTGAAAAACCATTAGCGCTCAGGTATGCATGGGATAATGTGCCTGGTGAATTTCCTGATAAAGCAAGAAACCTAAATTATCCATGGGCAAGCGATTCAATGCAGTATTTGTGGTTTTTTGATGATCCCACGGCCAAGTCTTGTACTTCAACAGTTGCTAATCCAAATGTGCGTTGTGCTTATTCAACTGAAGTTGCTCCGAAACATATGTACAACAAAATGGGAGTTTACAGACCCATTTTAAAAGTTATTGATACCGTTTGCCATTGTGTTGATTTTGATACCATAACCATCAACATGCAAAAGCTCAAGTTGACCAATAGCAAAGGCAATGCATTAACTTGGAATCAGCAAAATGCCAAAATTAGAAGGGGAGAAGGTGATTATGGATTTAGAATAGATGGCTATAACTGCACAAATCAGTACTCAGATCAAAAGCCTGATTTTGGTGGCTTGCCTTTTGATGAAAGTGATATTGAAAACTATTGGTTGGTTTTAGATGCCGATGAACAATGCGATTCAATTCACTACAGATATTTGGTAGGCGGTCATTTTAGAGATACCATCCTTAGAACCTGCGATTGGATTAGCCGAGATTCTTTGAAGACCTACCGATATGGCTATAATTACAAAACTGGCGGCTGGAAAACCATTGGAGCCATAATTAAGGTTGGCGATTATTACGATACCCTTTTTATTGAGAATTATAAGTGGGTGAATCATCCTGATCCAAAAGTTGCCTTGTTTTATAATGTTGAGCCTCTTTCAGACTCCTTCAAATTGAAGGTTAAACTATCCGACAAAGTGCAAAAATTAGATTCCGTTGAAACGATCAAAATAGTCATTAGCTCTTATCCTTTTCGTAATTATTTCTATGGTAAATATGAATTGAATGATTCATTTAGTTTAAAAAATGGTGTAAATAGAGAATACGAGCTTGAGTTAAGCTCAAAACACAGTTATTATATTGGAGTCTTGGGAAGCGGAAATAGAAAGAATTTTAAAAATGCCTTTTCATGTTTTAATGGATTTCACACTCATATAAACGATACTGTATTCCCATTCATAAATATGGATACAGCCAAAATATGTATTAATGAAAAAGTTGAAATTTCTAGTGGTGCTTTTTATTTTGACAACTATGAGTATGAACGGTTTTTAAATCACAGAGGGATTAACAATATTAGAGATTCGGTTTTCGGGGATCAATGGCTCAAAATCCAAGAAAGAAATTGGTATTTTAGAGATAGTTCATTTTTTCTATATGGCTACAAAGCAGCAAAACGTCTAAAATGGCAACTGAATCCAAATTATAAACTTCCTGAATTTGAAGAACAAATTGCTTGGGACCTTGATGAAGATTCGGTCTTTGATGCTTACGGAGGCAAGGTGAGTTGGCAATATCCGAAAGCGGGAGTTTACCAACCTTGGATGTTTTTAAGAGATAGCACAGGTTTTTGGCAACGGTATAAAACCCGTTCACCCATTACGGTTTACAACACAAAACCCCGAATTACAAGCAACAGCGATTCAATACTGTATTGCATAGATTTTAACTATCAAGAGTTTAAAAGCAATAACAAAACGAATAAGCGCTATGAATGGTTTGTAAATGATGAGCTGCTCGATACAAATGCCACTTTTAACTGGCTGCCAAAAAATGCAGGTGAGTATAAAATTGATATGCAGATTGTTGACCAGTACAACTGCAAATTGAAAGCCCCTTCACAATCGATTAAAATCTTAGGTCCAAAGGCTGGTTTTTCAATCAAAGCCTTAATTGATTCATGTACACAAGAAGAAATTGTATTGCTCAATCACGCTCAAGACGCCAAAGAATTCTATTGGTATATGAATGGCAATCAAATTGGAAAAACAGATTCCAGTGTTGATTCTTTCAAGTTTCAATTGCCTTATTGGGGAGACTTCTATGTGAATCAACTGGCGGTAAACTCAGTGTATGATTCTACTCAAAATGCCTATAGAACCTGTAGTGATGGTTTTCCTGATGCAGGCAAAATTGAGTTTGAAATGCCTGGCGCACCAAATTCTACTTTTACAACCTACAGAATTGAAGGTGTTGGTTGGTTAAAATTCGTTCCTAGCGATACAACATCACGCGAATACGTTTGGTCAATAAATGGTGCAAATACCATATTGCAAGCCCCTGGAATTATAAAGTCAAGCTTTGCTGAAGACTCTGACAGCATTTCAGTTTGTTTAAAAGTGATTGACGGATCTTGCATCTCTCAAACTTGCAAAACGCAGTGGATCAATAGCAATTCAATTCAAGAGAAAAACCTTGGCATTCAAGTTTTTCCAAACCCTGTGGCAAATGAGCTAAGCATTAAATCCGTAATTGACATTGAGCTTTTAGAAGTATATAACTCAGTATGTCAGCTTATTCTCAGAAAAGAAAGTGTGTCTAGAATATCAACATTTGAAACAACATCTTGGCAAAAAGGCATCTATTTTATAAAGCTTCATACTCAAGGTGAAACAGCGATTTTCAAAATTGTGAAAGAATAAGAAGTTGCTAGTTAACCGCTTGATGACTATAACCAATCTGAAAGTGTCGTCTGACGGCTTTGAAAGCGAACCGCTTGTCTCAAGTCATTTTGTCCAAGGTCTAAGGTCATTTCTGCCAAGATGATGAACTTCCAATATTAAAAAACATGGCGATTGGTAAAACAAGTTTAAAATTCAAAGTTTAAAGGTGCGCATGCTGGTTTAAAGAAGAAACAATGCAGTATTTATGTAGCCTATTGGTTTTAGCCTTGAGTAAATGAAGTTTAAAGTTTCGAGTTTCTAATTGGGTAAATAGCTTTTACAAAATATCCTATGTTGTTTCGTATCG
>JBMYOR010000257.1:0-4855 GCA_049599535.1 Bacteroidia bacterium
AGGCCTTGAACTTTTAGAGCCTGAGCAAATAAATGAAATAGAACCACATGTAACTGCGGTAAAAGGCATAAAAGTACCTCAAACGGGCATTGTAGATTATCCTGCCATGTGCGAAAAAATGGGCGAACGTATAAAAGAAATGGGTGGTGAAATTTACTTAAACGAAAAAGTAGTTTCTATTGACCATAAGGGTAAAACTGTACACGTAAACACCTTCAATAATACTTATTCAGCTTCGTTAATGGTAAACTGTGCGGGCTTATACAGCGATAAGATAGCCAAAATGAATGCAGAAACAGATACTAAAATAGTTCCGTTTAGAGGAGAGTATTACGAATTAGTGCCCGAAAAAGAGCATTTGGTAAATCATTTGATTTATCCTGTACCTGACCCAAACTTTCCGTTTTTAGGGGTACACTTTACTAGAATGATTAATGGCGGACGAGAAGCAGGTCCAAATGCCGTTTTGGCCTATGCAAGAGAAGGGTACACCAAATCTGATGTAAACCTTAAAGAGCTTTTTGAAACGCTTACCTACCCAGGGTTTATTAAAGTAGCTACCAAGTATTGGCAAACAGGTTTAGGGGAGCTTTACAGAAGTTATTCTAAAAAAGCATTTACAAAAGCGTTGCAAAAGCTAATTCCTGAAATTGAAGAATCTGACCTTAAACCAGGTGGAGCAGGAGTAAGAGCACAAGCTTGTGATAAAACGGGTGGCTTGCTTGATGATTTTAAAATCATTGAAAACGAAAAGGCAATAAATGTAATTAATGCGCCGAGCCCTGCAGCTACTAGCAGTTTATCAATTGGTAAAACTATTTCGGAGATGGTGATAGGTAAGTTAAATTAGCAATATGAAACTTTATACAATAAACGCAGGATATTTTAAACTCGATGGTGGAGCAATGCATGGAGTTGTGCCAAAATCGCTTTGGAAAAGATTTAACGAGCCAGATGACAACAATATGTGCAACTGGGCTACGCGTTGCCTTTTAATTGATACCGGCGATAAGCGGATTTTGGTTGATAACGGAATGGGCAACAAACAAGATGATAAATTTTTTAGTTACTACTTTTTAAACGGTGATGATTCTTTGCAAAAAGGATTAGATAAGCACGGTTATAGTTTTGATGACATTACAGACAATTGGCTTACGCATTTGCATTTTGACCATTGCGGTGGAGGGATAGTTTGGAATAAAGACAAAACAGGTTATGAGCCGTTATTTAAAAATGCCCATTTTCATACCCATAAAAAACAATGGGATTGGGCCATTAACCCAAATCCGCGAGAAAAAGCTAGTTTTTTAAAGGATAATTTGCTTCCAATGCAAGAAAGTGGTCATCTCAATTTTTTAGAAACTGGCTCAGAGTTGCATCCTGATATCTCTTTTGAGTTGGTTTATGGTCATACCGAAGCCATGATGTTGCCCAAGATTAAAGTTGGTAGCAAAACCTTTTTGTATATGGCAGATCTTTGCCCATCTGTTGCCCATTTGCGTTTGGCTTGGGTTATGGGCTATGATGTACGTCCGCTAGATACAATGGCCGAGAGAAAAAGACTTTTAGAAGAAGCGGCAGACAATAACTACATTCTAATTTTTGAGCATGATGCAATAAACGAGTGTTGCACGGTGAAAAGAACCGAAAAAGGGGTAGTGGCTGATGAAATATTTAAATTAGCTGAGGTGGGTTTGTAATAAAAGTTACTTAGGCAATAATGCCGAGCATGAAATAAATCTACTTTTGCAACTCAAAACAAAACTTACTTGATAAAATGAGCGATTCAACCCAAATGAGCGTAGCTGCCCAGGTAGATGAAGCACTTAATGTATGGCACAAAAAAGAAAAATGTGCCCTTGAGCTAATCGGAATTGTTGGTGAACTTTGGTATGAAAGGTCCATTGAATTGGTGCTTTTTAGAGAAACCTTAGTTGACAAAGGCGTTGGCGAAGTGTTAAATCAACATTTACTTGCACGAGAAGTAATTAAAAAAGACTTAGTGGTAAGCGAAACTTTGGCGCTTGCCAAGGCCATTAAAAGCTCAAATTTAGCTCCATCAAAAATTGATCTTGGTAGATTAGGTTCAGAGTGGCTATCAGAAAAAGACAACTTTACCAATGTTGAAGCATTTGTAGCCCATAAGCTAGCTGACTATACAGGCGAAGGAAAACCCAATATTGAGCCAAAAGATGTAGTACTATTTGGTTTTGGAAGAATTGGAAGAATCGCCACCAGAATTTTAATAAATACCACTGGACACGGGCAACAACTTAGGCTCAAAGCTATAGTGGTTAGAAAAGCCGACTTGAAGAAAAGAGCTGAATTGCTAAGAAATGATTCGGTGCACGGCGCTTTTAATGGTATTGTTGAAGAAGACCATGAAAATTGCCAGCTTATTATTAATGGTCAAACCATTAAAATAATTGAAGGCGGAAGACCAAGTGAAAATGATTACACCAAATTCGGTATTAAAGATGCTTTATTAATAGACAATACCGGCGCTTGGAGAGATAGAGATGGCCTTGCTGAACATTTAAAAGCCAAGGGTATATCTAAAGTTCTTTTAACAGCTCCTGGCAAGGGCGATCTTAAAAACATAGTTTTTGGTGTAAATGAAGGAGTAATAACTGATGATGAAAAAATTGTTTCAGCGGCATCATGCACCACTAACGCAATTGTGCCTACTTTAAAAACAATCAATGATCATTTTGGTATTGAAACTGGGCATATAGAAACAGTGCACTCTTACACAAATGATCAAAATTTACTTGATAACATTCATAGCAAATCAAGAAGGGGTAGAAGCGCTGCATTAAACTTAGTAATTACAGAAACTGGTGCCGGAAAAGCAGCAGCAAAAGCATTACCAGAGCTTGCGGGTAAGCTTACGGGCAATGCAGTACGTGTTCCAACTCCAAACGTATCGTTAGCTATTTTAAAACTAAACTTGGGTAAAGTTGTAACTAAAGAGAGTTTAAACCAAACACTTAAGCAAGCTAGTTTGCATGGTAAATTAGTAGAGCAGTTAATGTTTTCAGAAAATGACGAACTTGTAAGTAGCGATGTAATTGGTAGCGTGCATACCGGCGTAATTGATGGCCCATCAACCATTGTAGGTGCCGATGGAAAAAGTGTTGTGCTTTATGTGTGGTATGATAATGAATATGGCTACACAAGGCAAGTTGTTAGGCTATCGAAGCTAGTAGCCAACGTAAGACGACAAACTTATTACTAACCAGAAGCATTTATAATAACATAAAAAAAGGCGCCAAAAGCGCCTTTTTTTATGTTTATCATGTTTTTATGAATACCCTAAATAATCCAGTATAACTTCAATTTCTTGCTCTTCTTTAGGGTCATACTCATTTTTCAAATCCATGCCGAAAAGGCCAGCAATACCATTCCAAAAAAATGCTGATCTACCGCTTTTATAAAGTTTTATTAAGTCATAAGAGCTTGAACCGCACTGCCTGTCAATTAGCTTAATTAACAATTTGCCTTGAGAAAAAGTCATTTCTCTAATATCATCTTCATACTCAGACTTCAGCTGTTTTTCTACTTTTTTAAGGTATTTGTTTTTTTCTTTATCTGTTTCAAGAGTGGCAATATGTGCATTAGCATCGGTTATAATTTTTGCTGATTCAATAGCATAGGGCATCACTTTTTTAATATTATAAATTAATCTGTGATTGCCTTTAATTATTTTTTTTCTTGAATCTGCCGATAATCTGCCGTAAACGCTAATACCTTTTAGCCTAACAAAGGGAATAGTATCACCGTTTTCAATAATGGCTCTTGTAAGTGTTTGTGAAAAGCTCTTTGTTCTAAAACCTGCAAAAACAACTATGATTATACAGAGTATGAGCTTTGTGTTAGTGAGTTGTTTCATAAGCATTTGCTTTACCAGAACAACTCAAATATAAGACCATTAATTATGTAACTGCTGTTAATTAAAACTGAATTTTAACACCACCTAACAAATGAAACCCTTGAACAGGGTATCCGTTCCAGAGCATATATTTTTGATGAAGCAGATTATTTAGTCTTAAATAGGCGTAGGTTTTAGAGTTAAATTGGTAGTCAATACCAATACCAATATCTAAAGCGCTAGGCATTTCAAAACTTTGAGTTAATGATTCATTTGTACCCATTCTAGAGTCAATTGCATAAAAATCGGCGTAACCAATTATTTTTTCTTGAAAATTATATTGGGCACTTAATCGTAAATCGAAGGTGGGTAAATTCCAAGCTTGATTTTTAATAAATGAATACTCGTAATAATTGGTTTTTAAATTCACAAGAAAGCGCTCGTATTGTTTGTAGCTTAGCTCGGCACCAATTTGAAAAATACCAGAATTGGTACCCGTGTAAATTGGGGTAAAGTAGTTTAAAGAAGAATCAATGTTTGCAAAAAGCAACATTTTGTCCATGTTTCTGTAAGCTGCAAAAACGTTATAGTTTATCTCTCTAATCAAATTACCTTTAAATCCACCTGAAATATTTATGCGCTCAACTGTATTTTGAAGTTTAATATCAGTTCTAATGAAAGGGTTTTGCTGAGAAATTGATCTTAATGAGTTTTTATTAAGTCCGCCACCTATATTAGCATAGGCTTGAATAATATTATCGCCAAAGGTGTATGTGGCCTTTACATCAGGAAAAATATAAATGTTATTGGTGCTGCCAACTGTATCTCCGGGCGGGGTTACATTATCTGAGGCTGTTTTGAAACCAGCTTTTACTTTTAATTCGTTTTTATGAAAATTATAATTGGCACCTATTCTAACTATGCTCCTAAGCCAATTTTCTTCATTCTCGTAATAAGTGTTGTAATCATATTCAAGGTCAAAGT
>JBMYOR010000258.1:0-4852 GCA_049599535.1 Bacteroidia bacterium
CGAATGTCCTCCCAATCAACATATAATAGAGTTATCCTCTAATACAGCGAAATTCTATTTCGCTGCCGTAATTTTTCCCTGGCAGAGGGAAAACGCGAGCGGAGCGCAGCAATTGGGTCGAAAACAACGAGCATTTGGTGGGTAAAAAAAACCAAACCAACCAAGTAAAAAAACCGAACCATTTGGGTAAACAAACCCGAACTCCCCAATTTCCCCAGAACAAAAGAACAACCCAACAGAACATAAATCTAAGCACTTAGAACAAAGTCCATTGCCCTATATAATAGTATAGCGTGTTTCGAGTACAATTCCAAATTGTATATGTTATGCAAAGTTGCTACTCAGTAAAAGTATTTGTTATTTCAATGGCCCTTTTGTTTATGGGCTCATTGGCGCAGGTTCATGCGCAAACATCAACCCATAAATCGCCCGACAAGGCTATTGTGGTCAATTCATTCCCTTCTTACGTAAAACTTGATCCAGGAACGGCCACAGGTGGCACTGCCACAGGCATGCAAGGAACCTGTCATACCCTCGGCTGCTGTTCGGTTTGGGTGTACAAAGTAATCCTGCCAACAGCGGGTAGCCTACGTATAGACAATCTGAATTGGACCAGCCTTGGAGGTTCTATCATAGCTTATAGGCCAGTTTCCGCCAAAAAAACGCCAACATCATTCAGTGATCTTAATTATGTTTCTCAAGCTGGTAATTTCTGTGGTTTTAGAGATACTATGCAATTGGGAAGGGGGTTTGGTTGGAAACACATGAATAGATCAAGCTCGGGTAGAACAAATGCATGGGGTACTACTCCTGTATTCCATGACACCATCGGAGCAGGCTCTTATTACATACTCGCTTGGAATAAAAACAACCAAATAAATTTTGGAACAGACACGACCACTTTTGTTTTTCGTTATCAACCCTTTTGCCCCACAGGGGCGGTTTGCAATTCTCAATCTGTTGACCTTTGCGATCAATCAAGCTATAAACTTCCTGGCGGTAAAACAGTTTACCAATCGGGTACATATACTGACACCTTTGCCAAAGCCGCAGTAGGAGGTAAAGACAGCTTCGTTTTTACTACATTAAATATAAGAGCAAAATCTTTTTCACAAAGTAAAATAGGTAGCGTAAACCTATGTGCAGGCGATACCATTACCAAAAATCCAAGCACCAATCTAGTTTCAGAAGCGGTATTCTCTTCTACAAATAAAGATTGGGTAGAAATAAACGGTGTAGCCGATAGCATATCCGGCACCAACCGTTCAGTATTTACATGGATGCGGAAATCGACCCAAGTAAGTGGCAGTAGCCAAATGATATTTGCCATTAATACATCGGGCAATGGCAATGTGAGTCTTTTGCAAATAGGCACTAACGAAGAGTTAGGAGTTTACGAAGGTTCCAACACCAAATCAACTGGGGTTGCTGTAACCGATGGCCTTTGGCACCATGTAGGTTATACTTATGATGAATCAACCGACTCTACTTTAATATACATAGACGGGGTAGTTAAAAAACGATTTAAGAATGCCCAATCTGTAAGCGCTACCAATAAAATCTCTATTGGTCAAGAGTTCGACTCGGGCAGTAAAAAAGGAAACTACTACGATGGCGAACTAACCGAAATGTCTATTTGGAGCGAAGTACTGAGCCCAGCTGACATAGCCGATTTAATGCGCTCATCTGTTACTAGCAGTCATTCAAAATACAATAAGCTTGAAGCCTATTACCCCATGGTGGCTTCTTGCAATACATCCATTGATACGGTTTACGATTATAGCAGTAACAATTTTCATGGTTTCGCATCTTCAGATTTAATACAACAAACCGACTCATTGGTAGAAATTGCTCGCTTTGATGGTTCGGCCTTGTTTAACACGCAGTGGTTGGCAGGTAGCACCGTGCTGTCTAATAATAATATACTTAATACAGCCTTAACAACTAGTGGCACACACGCCCTGCGTTTATATCGTGATTATTTTGAAATATACGACTCATTTAATGTGAACTGTGTGGCATGTACTACCTCACTCGATGCACCATTAGGAGCCGCATGGGTTGGCGGATCAAGTACAGGAACTGAATCACCAATATTTGGCAGCAAAGGCGTAGGTACTAGCTTTACAAAGCCTGGTTCCAATTATAGTTATAGTAGTGTTGCCGATTCAGATGGCAATTTTTATATGTTCGGGGGTTATGCAGGATCGTTTTTAAATAATCTTTGGAAACACGATGGAACAAAGTGGATTTGGCTCAGTGGCGATAGTTTGGGTGCCAGTTCCGGTTTTTACGGAACAAAAGGTGTTGGTACGGCTAGAACGCAGCCTCGTTCGAGAAGATCAGCGGCAATGTCTATAGATGGTGATAATAACATTATGCTTTTTGGTGGAATTAGCGGCAGTGGCAACCTTAATGATTTATGGAAATGGGACGGCACAAAATGGACTTGGTTAAGTGGAGATTCTACAGCAAAAAGTACTGCAAACTATGGGGTGCAAGGTGTACCAGCATTATCTAATGTTCCAGCAGCTATTGGTGCTTGCCATTCTTTTATTGATGGTAACAACCATTTTTGGCTTTTTAGCGGTGGAGCTACAGGTCGGCTTTATAAAGAAATGTGGCGTTGGGATGGTGAAAATTGGACCTTCGAAAATGGCGTTAAGGTAGGGCAAGACCTTAATGGTGTATTTGGTACAAAAGGAGTTGCACATAAAAACAATTATCCTGGTGCTCGAAGAGATGCCATGACATGGACTGATGGAAATAATAATTTTTATGTTTACGGCGGGCTAGGTTTTGATTATAATAAAATAGGTGGTGGCGGCCATCTTAGTGATTTTTGGAAATGGGACGGCAAATATTGGACTTGGTTGGGCGGAGATACCGTAAAAAACCAATCTAGTTTTCATGGTAAATTAGGAGTTGCATCTGCAAAAAATTCCATTGGTGCAAGATCAGAAGCATCGGGATTTACCGATTGTGAAGGCAACTTGTGGCTTTTTGGCGGAGGAGATAATTCAGGAAAAACATACAATGATTTATGGAAATGGGACGGCAATAATTGGATTTGGATGGCAGGTGATTCTACCACAAATTCAAACGGAAAATTTGGTAGTAAAGGAGTTTTTTCCACAGCAAATTGGCCCGGTGCACGCCGTTTAAGTGGTGCATATTTCAATGCCAGTACGGGTGTTGCATCTATTTACGGCGGGCTCGCATATATGGCATCTGGTAGTTCTGAACAATTAGCCAGCGATTTTTGGCAAATAAAAACCCAAGCTGCCGCTAACCCAAAAGACTACTTTATTACCAAATGGAAAACTGATGTTGCAGGAACACATGCCACGGGTAGTAAGGGTATTAAAATTCCAATCAACACAGACTTTGCATCTCTTTATAATTACGATATAGACTGGAACGGCGACGGTGTTTTTGACACCTTTAATGTAAAAACCAGTGCCACCCATTATTATGCAGTGGCCGATACTTATACGGTAGTTATTAGGGGCAGCTTTCCTGGAATGAATTTATTTGGAGCTTTTAGAATAGAGTCAGATAACAAAAAGCTATTATCAGTTGAGCAATGGGGCGATACTGACTTACGCTCACTTAATAGGGCATTTTACGGTTGCTCAAATTTTAATATCAATGCAATCGATACGCCCAACTTATCAAAAGTTACTGATATGTATCAAGCATTCTACTTTGCTTCCAAATTGAACGCAGATATTTCGTTTTGGGATGTGAGTTCGGTAGAAAATATGGAAAACACTTTTTACCAATGTAAATTGTTTAATTCGAGCTTAGCTAATTGGGACGTGGGCAATGTTACTAACATGATTGGAATGTTTGGTTCTGCATCGGCTTTTAATGGCGATATTAGTAAATGGAACGTAAGCCGAGTTACCAGCATGTACCAAATGTTTAACAGTGCATCGGCTTTTAATCAAGATATTGGCAGTTGGGCAGTAGATTCAGTAACCGCCATGAATTCCATGTTTACAAGTGCTACATCGTTTAACCAAGACATTTCTAGTTGGAATGTGGAAAATGTTACATCCATGTACTATATGTTTTATGGTGCATCTGCATTTAATCAAGACATTGGTAAATGGAAAGTAGGCTCTGTAACAAACATGGGTTCCATGTTTTCAAGAGCCAGCGCTTTTAACCAAAACTTAAATTTATGGGATGTAAGCAAGGTTACCAACATGAAGGATATGTTTGACAATGCCAGTGCTTTCAATCAGCCCTTAGATAAATGGAACGTAGGTGCTGTAACTAACATGGAATCAATGTTTAAATCAGCCACTGTTTTTAACCAAGATATAAATGACTGGGATGTAAGTAAGGTTACCAACATGATAGATATGTTTAGAAACGCCTCGGCCTTTAATAAACCATTGGATAAATGGAAGGTGGGTGCCGTTACAGATATGGCATCTATGTTCTACAATACTAATTTTAATAATAACATAGGAACATGGGATGTGAGCAAGGTAACCAGCATGAAGTCAATGTTTCAAGGTAATGATTCATTCAACACAGATATAACTAAGTGGAATGTAGGTGCCGTTACAAACATGGAGTCAATGTTCCAATCAGCATCGGCTTTTAATCAAGATATAAGCGCATGGAATGTAAGCAAGGTTACTAATTTTAAAACCACATTTTCCCGAGCAAGCAACTTCAATCAAAACCTTGACAATTGGGATGTAAGCTCTGCTACATCTATGAATGCAATGTTTTACTATGCCAGTTCATTCAACCAAAATTTAGGCGACTGGGATATGCAATTAATTGCCGGTGTAACCAATATGTTTGCCGGAGCCCCATTATCAATAGACAA
>JBMYOR010000259.1:0-4851 GCA_049599535.1 Bacteroidia bacterium
AAATGGCTAAGGCGCAACCGCTAGAGTTATTCTAGCGGTTTATTTTTGCTTTGCGGTTGACCCTTCATCATACTTTTGCGTAACATTTTACCATAATGAAATCAAAGCCGCTAGCTATACTTTTTCTTACCATTTTTATTGACCTATTAGGTTTTGGTATCATAATACCCATACTGCCCACCTACAGTAAAGAGCTGGGGGCTTCAGATTTTATGGTGAGTGTAGTAGGTTTTATTTTTCCAATGGTGCAGTTTCTGTTTTCGCCACTTATGGGTAGCATAAGCGATAGATTTGGCCGAAAACCGATAATCACTGGTAGCTTATTGGTAAATATTGTGGGTTACAGCCTTTTTGCTCATGCTGCAACCATTCCTTTGCTTTTTGTGGCAAGACTTTTAAATGGAATTGGATCGGCTAATTTAGGCGCCGCCCAGGCTTATATTTCAGATATCACACCGCCTGAAAAACGAGCTAAATCCTTTGGAATAATTGGAGCAGCATTTGGCTTAGGATTTATTTTTGGCCCGCCTATTGGTGGTATTTTGAAAGAAAACTACGGCATTGATGTGGTAGGATACACATTAGTAGCCCTTTGTGTAATTAACTTAATTGTAGTAACCTTTATTCTTCCTGAATCACTTAAGAGTAAGAACCACAATATTCAGCTAAAATTAAATCCACTTAATGGTATAAGTCGTGCGTTTAAAGTGCCACAAACCAGAAGCATTATTTCAATGAATTTCATTTTTATAATTGCTTTTGCACTAATGCAATTGGCAGCGGCTCTTTTGTGGGCCGAGCGATATGGGCTTAGCGAAAGAGAAATCGGCTATGTATTTATGTTCATTGGTTTTATGTCGGCCATTTTTCAAGGAGCCGTGGTGGGTGTAGCATCAAAAAAACTAGGCGAAAAGAAGATGCTTATTGTAGGCAGTATTGCTCTTGGGCTAGGATTAGCCATTTTAGCGACACCGCCTCAGGAGTGGTTTTATCCTATTGAACTGCTCTCAATGAGTTTGCTGGCTTTTGGCAACTCTATGTTAATGCCTGCTACTACGGCTTTAATTAGCCGGTTTAGCAATCAAAAAGAGCAAGGCATTATGTTGGGTATAAACCAATCGGTGGCATCGTTGGGCAGAGCCATTGGTTTTGTACTGAGCGCTACTTTATATGGCATACTTTTTCATTTACCATTTACCATAGGCGCTGGGCTCATGATTATTGTTTTAATAATGGCCATATCATTTAATAAAAAACATTAGCGTTTTTACTTACCTTAAAACGATTCAACTTCAATTACATCTCCGGGTTGCATGCGGTCAATAGTGGTATCTCCTATTCTATAGCGCACGAGCCTCAATGTAGGGTAACCAACTGAAGCGGTCATTTTGCGAACCTGACGATTTTTGCCCTCAGTAAGTATTATAGAAATCCAGCTTGTTGGTCCGTGGCGTTCATCTCTAATTTTTCTACCTCTTTCTGGTAATAATGGTGTTTCAATACGGTTTACTTTACAAGGTAAGGTCTTATAAATATTCTTGTTTACTGTTATTACCGTTCCACTTCTTAGTTTTTCGATCGCATTATCAGTAATCGCGCCATCTAACTGAATCCAATATTCTTTTTCAACTTTTCGGCTTCTCACCGCTTCGCTTACCATGCCGTCTGTTGTTAAAAATAATAATCCTTCGCTATCGGCATCAAGCCTTCCTATAGCCATGGTTCCTTTTGTAAATTCAAAAAGATCACTTAAAAGTGGTTTTTTTCTTGTTTTGTTATTTACAAACTGACTAAGCGTTTTATAAGGCTTAAATATTATATAATGCTTGTGTACCACCTGTAACCTATATTACTAAAATAGTTCATCAATTAAGGTATCCTCATTGTATTGCTGCAACAATAATTTAAGAGATTTAATTTGAGACTCACCTTCTAACACCAATTCTTCATCATTAGCAGCTTTGGCTTCATTTATTAATGCATTGCAATTATTGAGCGTAAGTGTAGCGTAGTATTTTACTTTATCGCTTTTACCCATTTTTAAATAAAGCTTGGTAAGCGCTACACCCCCATATTGCAGTTTAAGCAATTGGTTAGGAAACTTATTTAATGCAAAATCTACAACCACTTGTGCCGAATCATTCTGACCATTCGATACGTAATAATCTGCCAACCTAAAAATCATATTACGCATATTAAGCGCATGTCTTATATCATTTTTATGCAAACTTGTTAAGCCATTAGTTTCGGTAGTGGTTTGCATTAAGTCAAATAATTTACTTCCGTTTTTAATGTTTCCTAAACCAGAAGTGGAGCTCACTTTTTTATCACTTAATTCAACAATCAAATTTTGTTGAATGCAATATGATTCTAAACCGGCAAGAGCAGCCTGCCCCACCGTTGCGGCAAAACATATTGGCCTTTTATTATAATAACTCCCTACTAAATCATATACCATCATTTGTGAGCGTAGTATAAAGCTATTGCTAATACTAAACTGCGCACTATCTGAAAAATAATAAGGCCCAGCGGGTACAATGTAAAAATCTTGATCTTGTATATGTGTAATATTATTGGTATCAATGGCAGCCATTACAAGCTGCTTACAACTTAATGGCTGGGCTGGCTTGCCTACATAATAATACTCCCTTTGTTTGCCCTGCATAGCACTTAACTTTATTTTAAACTCTAATGGATTTTTAAAAGCCGATTGCCTAGTAAGCAAATCAATATAGGCCGTAGTATTTAGCAAACTAAGGTTTACCACGGTTACATCTTTTCTAACTCCAAAAAACTCTTGTGCATAAAGCAAAGGATAAGTATCATTATCGCCATTGGTAAATAATATGGTATTGGGCTTACAGGCATTTAAATAATTATTTGCCATTGAAATGAAAAAATCAGGATAAATACTTGCTGCAAGTTCTTTATTGGCTTCGGCTTTATTCTGATAAATTAATAAATCAAGGTATGCCGTTAAATACTCATTGGCAGCCTTTACGCCAATAGACCCCACAAGAGTTTTAAAATTTGGATTTTGCTTTTTTAATAAATTAAAATAATAAATAGCCTTATGCCTTTGCGCCCTGTATGTATTTAATTGTGTTGCACTTAGCCGGTTTGCCCCAACACCCAGATTAAAACTTTTTTTAGGATTAGCCAAACCTGAATTGTTATGAAGCAAATTGCTCGCTTTTGATGAGTAGGCCCTACCTAATGCATATAACACTGCATCGTTGTAATGGCCCAAGTCTTCATACATTGATATTACATCTTCTTCCCAATCTATATAGCCATAAAAAATACACTTATCATATAAATAGCTAAAATGGGAGTTTAGAGCAGATTTAAAGCCCTGATTATCAAAACCGCGGTTATTTTTTTCAAAACTCAAAATTTTATAACCATTTTGCTGATAATCCCAAAAAAGCTCATGTTTTAATATTTCATTTTGCTCTGAAAACGCATGATATGCCACCCACCAACCATCGGGCTGTTTTTCAAGTTTAATATATCCATTTCCTTTATTATACGTGTAATGTGTGAAAAACTGCTTAAGTACGCTTTGCACATCAGGAAAACGATTGACCTGAACATTTGCTCTTACAAACGATGAACCAAATAAAAAAACAACAATAATAACAGTACGCATATACTTATTTTTATAAACTTGTATTTTGATTTTTTACGCTCAACAACTCTTTAAATTCGTTTAAAATCATTGCTGTGGCGCCCCATACCACACGGCTATGTAAATCAAAAAATGGGGTTTTAATCTTGAGTCCTTTTGCTATCTCGATTGTAGTTTGTGCTACAGTGTTATTATTTAACAAAAGACTTAGCTCGGTATGTAGTAGCTCATCTACCTCATAATCATCTTTTATAAACTTTGGAGTATCTTTTACATAACCTACAAATGGGTGTACATGATGATTTGATGGCGGAATATAAAGATCAGTGAGTGCTCCAATAATTTCAATAGAACTTTGGGGTACACCTATCTCCTCATAGGTTTCTCTTAGTGCGGTTTGCCTTAAATCTACATCCACTTTTTCAAGCTTTCCGCCTGGCAAACTTACTTGGCCACTATGCACCCCTTTATAGTTGTGGCGCTGTGTTAATGCAAAATGTACCTTACCATTTAGCTCATAAAGCAAAATAAGTACTGCACTTTTTTTATGTTCCTTTTTACCAAATTCACTTGCTACTCGGCTTTTTCTACCCATTGACGACATTTTGTACTGTGCCTGCGCTCCCGGAAGTTTACCAGAATCTAAAGCCTGCTTTATTTGATGTAAGACCTGATTTAGTTTCAAAACGAAAAAATGGTTAAGTATTGCAAAACTCTGTTTGTAGTTTTACAAAACCATAATCTTTGCAAACTAAGCTAAAACTATATGCATCCGGTACTTTTTGAATGGCAATTGCCCGAATGGCTTATTAATACTTTTGGTTTTTTACCAGAAACCCTAAGTCCTAAAACCTACGGTACGTTAATAGCCTTGGGTATTTTGTCGGCCTGGTTTTACGGAACCAGAGAAGCCAAAAAATTTGGAATTGACAAAGACACCATTACCGACATGTTTTTATGGTTAATAGTAGCTGCATTTGTAGGCGGTAAATTCTTTTTTTATCTCGAAAACCCTAGCCACTACTTTGCCAATGGCAATTGGTACAAAAACATAGGCAATGGTTTTGTTTTTTATGGATCAATGCTTTTTACTTTTCCCACCCTTTATTGGTTTTTTAAAAAGAAAAAGATACCCGCATTAAAAATGATTGATGTAATTGCCGTTGGTGGGGCAATTGTACATATGATTGGTAGATTGGGCTGCTTTATGGCGGGCTGTT
>JBMYOR010000260.1:0-4843 GCA_049599535.1 Bacteroidia bacterium
TACAATACAAATACCCACCCTAGCCTAAGACCTAAAAAAACCACTACCAACACTCTTATTATACAGACCAAATGATCAATTTCAACGTTCAATTAATTTAGCTTTAAATTCGTCTATATGAATCAAGCCATTTTTAAAAGTGCGTTAGACAAAAAAATCATTCAATGGATTACTGTTTCGGGCGCTATACTTTCTCTTTTGCTTGGTATTATACAGATAATTGACCAAAAGTATTCAGCATTTTTAGTCAATATTCTTATAGCTGGCTACTGCCTTTTAATTTTTATCCTTTACAAAAAAAACTATCACTCAGCAGCTTTTTGGTTGTTATTTCTTTCATTACCAATAGTTTTTACTATTAATTCTTACATATTCGGAAACTTAAATAATCAACTCTATTTAATATCAGGTGCCGTTTTAGCCACTTTTTTATCGCGTAGAAAAAAATATTGGAGCGATATTGTTTGGGTTTTAAGTATCATTTTTTTTATTGGCAACTTAATACTGCTTTACGTTCGGGGAGAATTCAATTTAAATGATTTTGAAATAGTACCATTTTTTGCCAATGGGTTTTTAGCCGTTGCCACGGTTTATATGTCGTCAAACATTTTTAAAAATCAACAAGAAAAACAAACCCAACAACTTGAAGAAAGTAACAAATCAAAAGAAAAGCTCATAGCAATGCTTTCTCATGACTTTAGGTCTCCAATAAACTCAATAAAGGGGATTTTAGAATTATTTAAACTAGGCGAAATTGATGAAGTTGAATTTCAAGCTTACATTAATAAATTGTCTGAGCAGATTGAAACTACTTCAAGTTTAATGGATAACACCCTTTACTGGATTAAAAGTCAAATGGAGAGCACAAAACCTAATATTGAAGATATTTTAGTTTCAGAAATAATTAACCCAATTGTTAAAAGTTTAAATAGTCAAATACAAGCCAAAAATATTACGTTAATAAGTGATCTGGAACCAAGTTTAAAAATTAAATCAGATTATAATATCCTTACCATTATTATAAGAAATTTACTGTCTAACGCTATCAAGTTTACAAAACCTAATACTGGGCTTATAACCATAAAAACCGGCGTAAACGCTAATAATAATAGTATCATTACCATTACTGATAATGGCATAGGCATGAGTAAAGATCAACTCAAACAACTTTTTAAATCAAACCACTCTAAACATGGTACTTCTGGCGAAAAAGGATTTGGACTAGGGTTATCTTTGGTAAAATCTTATACTGAATTATTACAAATAAGTATTGATACATCTAGCAAAGTAAATCACGGAACAACTATTAGGTTACAATTTAATGGCTGACCATTATTTATTCAATTATTATTTTTTTAACAAATTCATCTTCTCCATTAATTACTAAATAATATACCCCTTTAGCCAAGTCGTTCACATTGATTTGATTCAAATCTGAATTTATTTCACTTTGCATTACCCTATTGCCTAATATATTAAAAATATTAGCACTATAAGTTGAATTGTTTTTTAAGCCTTTAATAGCAATATAACTCGATGTAGGATTAGGGTAAACAATAATGTTTTTATAAATATTAGGTACCGACAATTTTGCACAAGGCGACTGGGTTTTATCAGCTACTACAATGGCATATTCGCCCGGAGCTATGGTAGGATCAGGAAAAGTTAAAGGCAACCCAAACGATTTTCCATCAGCATATAGCTTGCCTGTTATACTCATTTTATGAATCCCTTCGGTACCCGAGCTTGGCTTACCATAAATTACAACACAACCTTTTGATTCTCTTTTAAAAACACAAGTAGGCGGGTCGCAAGCGTAATCGAGTCCGCTTGGTAAGCCTTTTACTGCCGAACTCTGATCTAGCCACATTGAGTCTAATGGCAAAGTAATTTCTCCTAGGGTAAAAGAATCGCCAACTATGGCCGTAAATACAAATTCAAAATCAAATCCAACACAAGCTGTATCCTTAATACCACCTTCTGGCGACTCATTTACATCATAAGGCATTGGAAAAACACCCAATAATGAATCTGGGATTGTATCATTTGGCATACAATTTTGAGCCTTCGAAAACTGAAAACAACCTAAAAATAAAGCTAATAATACAAGCGATTTTTTCATAAAATACTTTTTTGAACTCCTAAGTTAATTCAAACTTGCAATACCCTTTCTAAATTTGATACCTCATGCGCAAAATATTTTTTCTATTACTGCTTTTTGGATTAGTAAAAGCCAATGCACAAACAATTCAAATAATTGATTCTCTTACTAATGAACCTGTTATTAACGCTCATATAAACTTAAATGATAAAGTAATTGCAGCAACTGATATTTACGGCAAAGCGCAATTAAACCTGAATACCGGCAAATACGTGCTTACCATCTCTCACATTGCGTATGATTCTAAGCAAGTTACTTTTAATTCGGCGCTTAATAAAAAGGCAATTTACTATTTATCTGCAAATGATATTTTACTTGGCGAAACAGTAATAACTGGTAATAAATATGAAATATCAGCTGCTAAAAGTACTGTAACAATTGATGTAATAAAACCTGATTTAATACGTCAAAACAATTCAACCAGTGCCGATCAAGTTTTGCAAAGAATACCTGGTGTTGAAATTATTGACGGTCAGGTGAACATTAGAGGCGGTGCAGGCTACAGCTATGGAGCAGGGAGCCGAGTTATGGTTTTGCTTGACGATATTCCGATTTTACAGGCTGATGCAGGTTTTCCGCAATGGAATGATTTACCCATAGAACTAGCTGGCCAAATTGAAGTTTTAAAAGGGGCATCATCATCATTATACGGCTCCTCAGCTATGAACGGTATTATTCATTTACGTACCGACTATGCTAAATCTGAACCTGAAACGGGATTTTTCACTTATTCAAAAGCTTTTTCAAAACCTGATAGTCAAGCATGGTGGTCTGATAAAAACAGGCCCTTTGAATTTGGATTTGGCTTACACCACAAACAAAAATTAAAAAATACTGATGTTGTAATCGGTGTATTTAGTAAAAACTTAAACAGTTACAATAGAGCTACTGAAGAAAACTACAAAAGGCTTTCGGGTAGTATAAAAAACAAACCCAATGAAAGGCTAAGTATTGGGTTTAATTTTAATGTAAATCTAGCCAATAGCAGTGAGTTTTTTTTCTGGAAAAATTTAGACAGCTTGTTTGTCCCCTCAAGTGGTACGGTTAGCAAGGTAAATGCACGCAGGTTTAATATTGATCCACGAATTACTTATTTTGATAAGTTCAAAAATCGCCATCGATTTTTAACTCGATATCATAACGTAAACAATCAAACCAACGCAGGCAGATCTAACAACAGCCAACTCATTTATAATGAATACCAATTTTATAGAAGTTTTGATCAAATAAATGGTCATATTACTGCTGGTTTGGTAAATACTTATAATTCTATTAGTGCCAAACTTTACGGAGACACTACTTTTTCAACCAATAATTTGGCCGCATATCTGCAATACGACCAACAATTAAATGAAAAGTTGAAAATATCTTTTGGAGCTCGATATGAAAATAATACCGTAAATGCACCTGAGTATTTTAATTGCAGAAAAGATGCACTCACAGGGTTAACCATTTGTGATACTATTCCGAATGGAATCAAAAAAGAATCGCGACCAGTATTTAGGTTTGGTGGCAATTATCAGCTTTTTAAATACACATTTTTACGGGCATCTTGGGGGCAGGGTTATAGATACCCCACAGTAGCTGAGCAATTTATCAAAACTGCTTTTGGTGGTACGCTTATAAGCCCTAACGTAAATTTAAATTCAGAATCAGGCTGGAGCTCGGAGTTTGGTGCCCGGCAAGCCTACTCTTTAGGTAAACTAAAAGGGTATTTCGATTTATCGCTGTTTTGGTCTCAATACCAAAACATGATTGAATTTAATTTTATAGATCTTACCACAACTGGTTTTCAGAGCGTAAATGTTGGTGCTACTGATATAAAAGGAATTGAAGCCGTAACGGCTGGCAAATACAAATTCAATGATTTTGAATTTCAATATTTAATTGGCTATAATTTTATTGATCCCAAGTTTCAGCAATTTGACACAAGCGCCGCGGCATACACATCTCCTAGTACAGAAGGACAACTTAATGCATATAATTCTTCAAGCAGAAAAAATGTATTGAAATATAGATTTACCAACACCTATAAATATGATTTTGATTTTAAGTTTAAAAAATGGAGCTTAGGATCTTCTGCTAACTATTACAGCAATATGGAAGCAATTGATGCCGTTTTTGAAGCATTTGTTGTGCCCGGATTATCAAATTATAGAACACAAAATAATTCTGGCAATTTTATTTTAAACCTGCGAGCATCTTACAAAGCATCAAACTACCTAAGCTTATCGTTTTTGGCAAATAATGTTAATAACAAGCTTTATAGCCTAAGGCCAGGACTTATGGAAGCACCACGAAATTTTAGTGTAAGGCTTGATATTAAGCTTTAAATATGTCTTAATATCTATAGTTCATCAACTTTTCGCCCTTCTTTTTCAATAATTGCAATTGATGATTCTGCTGCTTTTTGGTGTGCCTGTTTTTTTCTTCTACCTCTTCCTCTACCATAATACACATCACCAATTTTAACAACTACCTCAAACATATTAGGCTCTTTGGTTCCGTCATCAATAAAATCAATGCTTACATTTTCGCGTTGGCACCAGCTTACCAATCTACTTTTATAGTCTTTGTCTTTTATGTGCATCTTCATATCGTATTTATTTCCTTCTCATTACTTATAGTTCATTCTAGTTTTTCTGTCCTTATAATGTGCCATCTATGTGCCTCAGATTGTTG
>JBMYOR010000261.1:0-4837 GCA_049599535.1 Bacteroidia bacterium
AAAAAGCCAAATAAATGGCTTGCGTTATAAACTACGGCTTCATCAAGCAATATAAGGTTTTGGTCAGGCCCGCCACCTCTTACATAAAAGCCACTATTTCCATCTCCTGTAGATTGAATTCCTGGTAATAATTGAATGGTTTTAATAATATCAGTTTCGCCAAAAAGCACCGGAATTTCCCTAAGCTTTTCAGGCTCAAGGTCAATTTTACTCATTTCGTTGCTTTTTACGTTTTTATCACTTTTTTCAGCTGTTATCACAACTTCATCTGTAGTAATTTGCTGCGGCTGTAGTTTATAGTTCTTTTTGGTATTCTGGCTTATAGTAAGTTGCTCGGTAATTGTATTAAAGCCTAAATATGATACTTCAATAGTATAATTGCCTGGCACCAATGAAATGCTGTAAAAACCATAAATATTGGTAGCCACACCTGTACCTAACTCTTTTACATAAACATTGGCGCTTATCATGTCTTCGCCGGTAGAGCCATCTTTTATATATCCGCTTAAACTTACCTTTTTTTGAGCAAGTGATAAAGCAGGAATCAGTAGTAAGGCAATTAATAATACCCCTATTTGTTTCATTTAAATGGTATTTGGTTTATGTTTAATTATTTATGAAATAATCAACTAAAGTTTGCGTGTACTTGTAGCCACTATTGGGCTCCATGTTTATGGTAGAGTCTGTCTCTTCAGGATCAATAGGTTGATACTCAGCATTGAGTTCGAATTTTCGGTATAAACCAATATGGTTGGCATATCGTTCTCTAAAATCAATTCGATTTATAAGATCATACTGGCTAAATAATTCAACGTTTAAGGTTGAGTCATAGCCCGATTCTCCAAGAATGCGATAATCATTTACTCCCACATAATAGGTTTCATCAAAGTCAATTTGGTTATCGTAAAGTTCAGATACATCGTTGTACGGTGTTGAGTTCCACTCAACATTTATGGCTGGCGGATAAGTTTGTTTGATATAAAAAATGTTTTCGGCATATCTATAGGCGCCTTCCTCATCTACCCTTGCATAATCGGTTCTAATTCGTTCCCAATCGTCTTGCCAATTATATTTTTTAAAAACATGTATTTGATTGTACTCATTACCATCAATACTATTCACTTCAGGCCTTATGGCTTCCCTTATCCAAAATCTTAT
This sequence comes from Bacteroidia bacterium, assembly GCA_049599535.1. Lineage (GTDB taxonomy): Bacteria > Bacteroidota > Bacteroidia > CAILMK01 > JACPUW01 > JACPUW01. The sequence goes on from JBMYOR010000261.1 coordinate 1,159, forward strand.
AGTATCGTAGGGTCTTGTTAAATAATCTATTGAGTCTACCCTATAAACATACCAACTACCCGGCTCTAGCGGAAAATAGTTTAGTTCAGCTTTATTTAAGTCATCGGGTTCGTCGGTTCCGCATGCGGCAATAAAAAAAATAGCCGCTAAAACGTAAAACAGTTTTTTCATTGATTTTCGTGATTAAAGCTCGATAATATTCTGCCGCCACCCAAAAGATCATCGCCCTCATAAAAAACAGCCGATTGCCCAGGGGCAATAGCCTCTACACCATGGGCAAATTCTACACGTAAAAGATCTATGTCTTCATTATATATAATTGCTTTCTCTCCTTCATGCTTATATCTAACTTTGGTTGTGGTTTCTATTCCATCTTTTAATTCGGCATATTTAACCAAGTTAAGATGCTCTACAAACATTCCATTTCTTCGTAAATCATTTTTATCGCCTAAAGTTACCGTGTTGGTATTGGCGTTTATATCAACCACATATTTTGGTTCGCCCGTGGCAATACCTAAGCCCTTTCGCTGCCCAATGGTGTAGAACGGAAATCCTTCATGCGCTCCCATGTTTTCACCTTGAGTTGATACATAAGTTCCACCTTTAACTTCATTTTGTAGAGTAGGTACCCTCCTTTTTAAAAACCCACGATAATCATTATCCGGCACAAAGCATATTTCATAACTCTCGCTTTTATTGGCAAGTTCTATGTATCCCCAATCAAGTGCCATTTGTTTAATATCTTTTTTGTGGTATTGGCCCATGGGTAGCAATGTTCTGGCCAAGTTGGCCTGACTTACACCCCAAAGAACGTATGATTGATCTTTCCAAGTATCAACCCCTTTTGACACAATTTGCCTGCCATTTTCGGTTCTTATATTGGCATAATGTCCTGTAGCTATAAACTCACAATCAAGCGCATCAGCTCTTTTCATTAGAGCAGCCCATTTTATATGAGTATTACACAATACGCAAGGGTTTGGTGTGCGGCCATTTAAATATTCATTTACAAAATCATCTATTACAAAATCACCAAATTCTGATCTAATATCCAATATCATATGCGGTATATCATGCTCTACACAAATCATTCTCGCATCGTTAATCGAATCTAAGCTACAGCAACCTGTTTCTTTTTTACTTCCTCCGCTATTGGCATAATCCCAAGTTTTCATTGTTATACCAATTACATCATAACCTTGTTCTTTGAGCATTACAGCAGTTACGGTGCTATCAATTCCACCGCTCATGGCTACCAATACTCTTCCGTTTTTACTCAATTCGAATTAATTTTTAGTGGCACAAAGGTAAACAGATGTATGCTGTTTTTAGTTTGCGCACAAAAAAGGATTAGTTTGGCATTTATGATTTTTAACAATAGGTTAATATCTTGGTAAAGTCATGTAGTTATAGGTGATTTAGCCTTTTCAATTGTTTTTTAAGCTGAGCCACGTCATCTATTTTCACCTTTTTGCTCCGCTACTTTTGGCTTGTTAAAAATTACAAACCGAAAACTTAAAGGTCATGAATATTTACGACGATAAACACATTAAAAACATTGTTTTGGTGGGAAGCTCAAAATCGGGCAAAACCACCTTATCAGAGTCGATGCTGCTCGAAGCTGGTTTAACCAACCGAATGGGAAGCGTAAGTGAAAAAAACACGATCTCGGATTACCACCCTATTGAGCAAGAGAGAGAAAGCTCAGTTTATAGTACCTTAATGCAAACCGAATGGCGGCAGTTTAAAGTAAATATTTTAGATACTCCTGGGCTTGATGATTTTGTGGGAGAAATGATTGCATCAGTTAGGGTGGCCGATACAGCTGTTTTTACCATTAATGCACAAGAAGGTATTGAAATAAATACCGAAAAAACTTGGAACTATGTAGACCAATTTAAAAAGGCCAGCATGTTTGTGGTGAATCAAGTTGACCACCCAAAAAGTGATTTTAACATGGCTTTAGAATCAATTAAAAGCAAATTTGGTAGTGCGGTGGCTCAAGTTCAATACCCACTAAACCAAGGTGATGGCTTTAACAAGATTATTGACGTGCTAAAAATGAAGATGTATGTTTTTGGCCCCAATGGTGGAAAACCACAAAAAGAGCCAATTCCCGATAGCGAGATGGAGAAAGCAAATGCTCTACACAACGAGTTGGTTGAAAAAGCAGCCGAAAATTCTGAAGGGTTAATGGAATTATATTTTGATAAAGGCACGCTTAATGAAGACGAAATGCGGCAGGGTCTTAAAATCGGCATGATGAAACATGATGTATTTCCGATTTTCTGCGTTTCGGCTAAAAACAATATGGGTAGTGGCAGACTAATGGGCTTTATTGATAATGTTGCGCCATCGGCCATTGAAGCTTTGCCTGAGCACAATACTAAAGGTGCCGAAATTTTGCACCAAGTAGATGCACCAACTGAGCTTTTTGTTTACAAAACCTTGCATGAGCCAAATTTGGGACTACTATCGTTTTTTAAAGTGATTACCGGTGAGCTAAATGAAGGAGATTCACTTGTAAACCATCAAACAGGCCAAACCGAGAGATTAGGTCAGATTTTTATTGTTGATGGCAAAAAACGAGAAAAAATTGAAAAACTCACCGCAGGAGATATTGGCGCTACCTTAAAACTCAAAAACACGCATACTAACCAAACACTTAGCGCAAAAGAAATATTGGAAGATGTTATGCCAATGACTTTTCCTGATGCTAAAATTACTACTGCAGTTGTTTCTCCAAATAGCAACGATGAAGAAAAATTCAGTGAAGCTTTTCATAAATTAATTGATGAAGACCCAACTTTAAGCTTTGAGTATTCAACTGAATTAAAGCAAATGATTTTAGGGGCACAAGGCGAGCTTCATTTAAACGTGGTAAAATGGATTTTAAAAAATCAGTACAACATTGAGATTGAATTTGAAAAGCCGAGAATATCATATCGCGAGACCATTCAGAAATCGGCCGAGGCTTTTTATAGACACAAAAAGCAAAGTGGAGGCTCAGGACAATTTGCTGAGATTAATATTAAAATAGAGCCATATTTTGAAGGCAAACCAGACCCCGAAGGTTACCACATTCGCGATAAGCAATTACATGACCTAGAATGGGGTGGCAAACTGCAGTTTTACAATTGCATTGTTGGTGGTGTAATTGATGCTCGATACATTCCATCTATATTAAAGGGAGTGTTAGAAAAAATGGCAAATGGCCCGCTTACAGGCAGCTATATTAGAGATGTAAGGGTTATTTTATTTGATGGTAAAATGCACCCTGTTGACTCTAACGATATGGCATTTAAAATGGCCGGTGCAAATGCATTTAGGCAAGCATTTTTAGAAGCATCGCCTCAATTGCTCGAACCACTTTACAACCTTGAAGTAAATACACCTGATGACATTATGGGCGAAGTGATGACTGATTTGCAATCGAGAAGAGCAATGATTACGGGAATGGATACTAATAACAACTACCAGATTATAAAGGCAAAAGTACCCCTTGCCGAACTTGATAATTATGTAACTGCGCTAAGGTCAATTACCCAAGGTAGAGCAAGTTTTGATATGGAATTTGCAGAATATGCGGCCGTAAATTCAAACTTACAAGCTCAACTGCAAAAAGAACTTGGTGAGCTAGAACTGGCTTAATAATCACATAGGTTACTCTTAATTAAAG
>JBMYOR010000262.1:0-4831 GCA_049599535.1 Bacteroidia bacterium
TATGAAGGAATAAAAAGCTACATATTGCGCTGTCTTGAAGGTGAAAGCAATGTGCTTTGGCCAGGAACTATTAAGTGGTTTGCAAAATCGAGCGGAACCACTCAAGAGCGCAGTAAGTTTTTGCCAATTACACCACAAAGCCTCGAAGAGTGTCATTTTCAAGGTGGAAAAGATGTTTTAGGTGTGCATATTGAAAACCACCCCGAAACCAGTTTTTTAGAAGGCCGAAGCCTAGTAATGGGGGGCAGCGCCAGCATAAATCAATTGAATGAAAACAGCTACTATGGAGATCTTTCGGCAGTAATTACACAAAACTTACCCATTTGGGCCGAGCTTTTAAGAACTCCAGATTTGCGAACGGCATTGCATCCAAATTATGAGGAGAAGATTGAAATGATGGCTCAAAAAACGATTCAAAAAAATGTAACCAATATTGTAGGGGTGCCAACATGGACCGTGGTGCTTTTTAATAGGATTCTTGAAATTACGGGCAAAGATCATATTACTGAAGTTTGGCCAAATCTTGAGCTTTACATACACGGTGGGGTAAGTTTTAGCCCTTACCGCGATTTATTCAGAAAGTTTATTCCTAGCGATTCAATGAGTTATGTTGAAACTTATAATGCTTCAGAAGGTTTTTTTGCTTTTCAGGATGAGCCAAATGCTGATGGCATGCTATTAATGCTTGATTATGGCATTTACTATGAGTTTATACCAATGGATGATGCGGAAAAAGAAAATCCGAGAACCATAGGTTTGCAACAGGTTGAAGTAAATAAAAATTATGCTATGGTAATTTCGACCAATGCAGGATTATGGCGCTACAGAATTGGCGATACGGTAAAGTTCACTTCAATAAATCCCTTTAGAGTAAAAGTAAGCGGCCGCACCAAACATTTTATTAATGCTTTTGGCGAAGAGCTAATTATTGAGAATGCTGAAAAAGCAATCTATGAAGCCAGTAAAACACATAACTGCTTGGTGAAGGAGTTTACCGCGGGTCCGGTGTATTTTGATGGAAATAATAAAGGTGCGCATGAGTGGTTTATAGAATTTGAACATGAACCCGAAAGCTTTGATGATTTTATTAAAAGCCTTGACGATGAGATTCGAAAAACCAATTCAGATTATGATGCCAAAAGGGAAGGAGATATGGCTCTTACCATGCCTAAAGCACACAAGGTTCCAGTTGGTACTTTTTACAAATGGCTAAAATCAAAGGGCAAATTAGGCGGCCAACACAAAGTGCCACGCCTTAAAAACGATAGAACTATTATTACTGAAATGACCTTTTTTATTGAAACTGGTTATTTTCATTAATTAAATTTTGGAAGTTGGTTTTTTTTTTTACGTTGCGAGAGCTTTTGAGAACTGGCCAGCTAATGATATCGTAATCGAAAAAGCGGGGAATTGCCGAAACCCATAATTATAGTAGGCGAAAACTTAATTGAAAAAACAATGAACCTTAAAATTTTGTTTGGCTTTTTAGCCGTGTTTTCTATTGGACTGTTTCAAAGTAGCAGTGTCGCTCAGTGCAACCCAGACTGTGGTCCTAAATGGAGTGTTGTCAACAATCTTCCATCTGCTGGTACAATAACGTTAGAGTATCCATGTTTGTCTAATCCAATACAAAATGTTAGTATAGCACCAAACTCCACAACACTAATTGGTGGTTGTATGTGTGCTAATACATGTTGTTGTCCAACCGGGCTTGCTAATTATAATTTTACCGGAGTATCGGGAAGTTTTGATCCAGATGCAAGTGGTGGAGCATGTGGAACATCAACATTTTTATATCCAGGAAGTACTCTTTGCGGAACTGGTGTAAAAATTATTATTGATTGTCCTACACGTACAGTTACTATTGACTGTATATAGTCATTAAAAAAAGAGGGTGAAATGTATAATCAAACTTTTCACCCTTTTACTTTTATAAATATATGGTGAAATCGATTGGATTATTAATTCTACTGTTATCCATAAACATAAGAGCTAAGTGTCAAGTCATAAAAATGATTGATACGGTAAATATTGCCAACAAGCAAATTGAGTTAAAATCTTTTACGGACGAAAGTGGCTTTGTTTCAATTCACAAAATTGAAGAGTGGCATGAAGTTAAAATCACAGCTTTTAATAATTGTTTAGATATAATTTGGAATAAATCAGTTGTAAAGAATTCTGGTTTAATATTAACAAGTCAATTGTTTATTGATTCATTCAATAATGTATATTTTCTCTCATTAGGTACCGATGTGCCAATTTATGGTGTTGACTCCTACTATGTTGAAATAACAAAGTTTGATTTTTTTGGGAATCAGAAATTTACCAAAAGAATTGCCTCGCCAGATGGTTTTTACTTTCAATCTTCACGTTCAATTATTTCGTGCGCTCTTAATGACAAAATAATTTTTGCAAGCACTCTTTCTGGTAAAAAAGAAAACAATAATGCAATTCTTGTTATCGAGTTTGATTCTTCTGGGAATGCTGTAAATCAAGCAATTTTCAATACAGCATATGACCATATTTTTTTAAAATCGATAGAAATAACTGATAACGAGAGTATAAATATTTTGGGAATTACAACAAATCAAGTTGAAAAAGAGCAATTAAAATTACTCACTTTAAATTCAAAACTTGGGTTGATAAAAAGAATCGACATGGGGTTTGATAATTTGAGCTTGATTGTTGGAAATGACTTTTCAATGTATACTGATCAAGAATCAAAACTTTTTATTTTTAATAATGGAACTTCTGACTATGCAGAAGGAACAATAACCAACCTTGTCTATTTTGATGGTGATTACAAACAAAAATGGCATGTTCAAATTCGGGATTCTAATTCTTTAAATACTAGGTTTTTTAGGTTTTTTGAGCAAGATTCGATGTTTTACCTTCCAGTTGTTTGTTTGAATAAAACAAAAGACACTGCATCCTTAAAGATTGCAGTGCTTAATCAAAATGGTAGTTTAATAAGCTATAGTAAGGTGAATTCACAATTACCTGGTTATCAGTATTTGCATCAGTTAAAAAATTTTTGTTCAGGTAAGAACGGTCAGGTAGTTTTTTCTTGGTTCGATCAAAATAGCTATGGTTTTACAAAATTTGGAATTGAAGGTACCAAGTGTACTCGTTTAGTTGAAGATAAGAGAGGATATACTTTAGAATTAAAAAGTCAAGCGTTTCATTTAAAGAATGTTTTAGCCAAATATGAGACAATTAAAGGTGTCAAATCCAGAGTTACTAAAAGTGATGTTAATCTTGTATCAAAACCCAGACCTTATTTTTTGCTTTGCGATTTCGCTCCGAATGTTAATGAAAAAGTAATTGATGATACTCTTGTTTGTACATCAAATTCGTTTCGATTTAACGCAATTTCTAAAATCAACTATAGTTTTCAGTGGTTTTCAGGAAATACTACGAATGTCCAAAAAATTGATAGTACGGGTACATATTGGCTAAGGAGAGAATATAATGGTTGCGTTTTTACCGATACTGCTCATGTTTTGTTTAGTTCAGATTTGCAAAGAGGTATAAACGAAAATTATGAATATTGTTTTGGCGATACTTTTATTTTAAACCTACCAAAACTTGACAGTTTGGCTTTTACTGTTCGATCATCATTAAAAGGTTTCGTTGATGAAAATAATTATCTTAGAACTTTAGATACAGGTCAATTTGTATTGAAATATAACTATTTCGGATGTGTAGATTCAGTTTCAATAATATTGAATCATGAAAAATTGGTGATTGACTCAACCGTTTTGCCAAAATCTATTTGCCCTGATCTTTCTTTTGATATTGGCTCATATTCGTCTAATTATTACAATTGGAAATCTGATGGACAAGACATTGATTCTTCTAAGTCTTTTTTTCTTGAAAACCTTAAAGTTAAAAGTGATACAAGCTTTAAATTAAGTATTGAGAGCGTTTTTGGTTGCCATTTTCAATTTGATATAATGGTTAATATGCTAGACTCAATACAAGGTTTGGAAATAAAAGGGCCTAATTCAGTTTGTAGCGGGGATGAATTTACTTTAAGCCCTTATTTTAATTTTAAAAATGATTCTTCCCTAATTGATTTTTATTGGAATGATTCAAATAAAGGGTTTACGTACAACAAGAATTTGGAGAAAGACCAATTAATTGTATTAGAAGCTGTTGATGTGTGCGATAGAAGTTTTTACGATTCGCTTTTTATTCAAGTATTACCCAAACCAGATTTCAAATTCGAAATACTATCAGATACTTTATTTGCTGATACAGAATATTTAATTGACTTTAAAGTTGATGATTCGACTAAATATTCATTTGAATATATAATAGATAGTATTAATATAAATTCCCAAATTGATAAAATCACTTTTTTAAATAGTGGAAGAAATAATTTAATCGTCAAGCTTGAAAACCAATATGGCTGCAAAATTTCAGGACTTTTGAAATTTGATGTAATTTCTCAAAACTTTATTTATATACCTAATAGCTTTACTCCGGACGGTGATTTGATTAATGATGAATTTGTATTTATTGGAAACTTTGTTGAAACAGAGACATTAATATTCAATAGATCGGGACAAAGAGTTGCAAGCTTAAAAAATGAAAGTTGGAATGGCACATTTGATAATGGGAAATTGGTTCCTTCAAATGCTTATTATTACATAATTAAAGCAACGTTTAAAAATGGACAAGAAATCATAAGAAACGGAACAGTAAACGTTTTTAATTAGTCTAAATTTATTAAGGAAATTCAATCAACTCTTTGAAGCAAACAAAGTATCAACCGAATTCGAAGAAGGTGGTTATGGAGACTGGTACAAAGCAGATGAAGGAGATG
>JBMYOR010000263.1:0-4817 GCA_049599535.1 Bacteroidia bacterium
ATTTTAACTCCAACTCGCGAGTTGGCTATACAAATTGGTGAAAATATAGACAACTACAGCAAATACACTGATGTAAAATACACGGTGATATATGGCGGTGTAAAGCAATTTAAACAAGTTGAAAGGCTAAGACGTGGCGTAGATATTTTAGTGGCTACTCCGGGTAGATTGTTAGATCTTATGGAGCAGGGATATATTAAGCTCAACAACATAAAGACCTTTGTGCTTGATGAAGCTGATAGAATGTTAGATATGGGCTTTATTCATGACATCAAAAAAATTATTGCAAAGCTGCCGAATAGAAGACAGTCACTTTTTTTCTCGGCAACCCTACCGCCCAATATAGTTTCACTTTCAAAGCAGATATTAACCAACCCAATTAAAATTGAGGTTAGCCCTACTTCTTCAACGGCAGATACAGTACAACAGAAATTGTTTTACACTAATAAGAGCTTAAAGAAATCACTGCTTACCCACTTAATTGACGAGTACAATATTGAGCAGCTATTACTTTTTGTGAAAACCAAGCATGGAGCCGACCGAGTTGCCAGAGACTTAAAAAAGCAACGAATCAACGCTCAGGCCATTCACGGTGATAAAGCACAAAACCAAAGGCAAAATGCGCTAAAGGCTTTTAAAGAAGGAAAAGTTAGAGTGCTTGTAGCAACTGACATTGCTGCCCGCGGAATTGATATTGACAAGCTTCAATATGTTATCAATTATGATATTCCTAATGAGCCAGAAACCTACGTGCACCGTATCGGACGTTCGGGCAGGGCAGGGGAGTCAGGTTTGGCTATGTCTATTTGCGAACCAGAAGAAAATGAGTTTGTACGAGACATTGAAAAGCTCATTAAAAAGAAAATAACGGTTGATGATAACCATCCTTACCCACAAACTGATAAGCCAATGACGGCAGCAGAAAAAAAGGAATGGAATAAAGAAAAACAACGACGTAAGCAGGAGTATTTTGCGAATAGAAAGAACAGTAGAAGGCGATAATTAAAAATGGGGTAGAATTTTTATCTTTACCCCACTATGAAAAATAAGTACACCCAAAGCGAAGAAAGTCAGGTGGTTTCAGAGCCTGATTATGGTGGGAGTTATACGGTAAAAGACTATTTAAGCTGGACTTTTGATGGCCTTTATGAGATTATAAAAGGTAAGGTTTGGAAAATGAGTCCGGCGCCTACAAGTGATCATCAGCGAATAGACAGAAGAATCGTTCGTAAAATGCTGCCTTATTTTCCTGAAGGTGGAAATTGTGAATTGTTTTACGCGCCTTATGATGTTTATCTAATAAAAGAAGGTGATGATTTGGAAAGGGCAACAACTGTTCTTCAACCCGATGTCTGTATAGTTTGTAATCCAAAAAAAATTGAAAAACGTGGCTGCATCGGAGCTCCTGATTTAGTGGTTGAGATTATATCCCCAAGCACTGCCAAAAAGGATCTAAACGACAAATTCAAGGTTTACGAAGAGTTTGGCGTAAAAGAATATTGGGTGGTTTTTCCAGGTGAAAAAGCGATTAATATTTACACTTTGGTTAATGGTAAATACGAGTTATTTAAAAGCTTTGGCCAAGATGAAGAACTGCAATCGCCACTTTTTGAGCAGTTGAATTTTGTAGTAAGCGAAGTGTTTTGATTAACTATTTAAAAGTCAACTTTTCCAAAGTTGCGATATAGACAAGCACTTGAAATTTTGCAAGTCAAAGAACAACAACTTTGGAAAAGTTTGGAAAATGGAACACACTTTGGAATTCTGATTCCGCTAGCTAATTTAGTTTAGCCCTGATTAAATTATAGTTCAGAATTTCATAAAACCCATTTTCATGATTGCCAAGTTCAAGCTCAACCTTTTGATTGTCAATGTTGCAAAATGTTTTGATTGCAGTATGTTCAACCCACTTTTCGGCAAGTAAATAGCGCTTTTGTTTTCCTGCTAATATTTTAGCCTGAGCCACTGATCCAGCAATTAAATTACCACCATGTTCGTCAATTTCTGCATGTGCCATTAGGGTGTTGCTTTGGTGATTTAGCTCCGCCGAAATAAGCATAATCTCAGCGGTGTACTTTTCATAACCACCATTAATAGTAAACTCAACAGGCTGACCTTCTTTTAGGTAAACGGCATCTTTTGCAAACACTTCAAGGTCTAGGTGCAAATGGCTTCCATCAATTAAAGTAAATATGCTTTGATTTTCGGCTACAAAAGCACCTTCATTGCAGTTAACACTAATCACTGTTCCGTTAACATTGGCTCTCAAAGCAATGCTATTTTGAATGCCATTTTCCATTACGCTTTTTGGCGAAATACCGATATAGCTCAGCTGTGCTTCAAGACCTTTGGCCTGAGCCAATTTGCTTTCAAGTAAGGCTTTGGCTTGAAGGTAATCTTTCTCAGAAATGGCGTTTTCATTATACAAGGCTTCCTTTCTATTAAAATCCGCTTGCAAGTTTTGCATCTCAGTTTTAGCCGAAACACAACTACTTTGAAGATTTATAATGCTTCGGTTTTTAATACGTGCTAATAGTTGCCCTTTGCTAACCTTAGAGCCCGGTAAAACCTGAATGTCAAACACATTGGCGTCAATACCCGCGGTAATATCAATTTTGTTTCTTGGCGGAACAGTTACTTCGCCAATGCAACCAATAGTTATTTCGCTGCTGTCAATAATGAATTCTGGGTTTTGATTATTTAATTCTTTGGCTGTGTTATTAGTTTTATCAATGGCAGTCACCGGTGTGCTTTTGTCTTCTTCGGCGCAGCTATAAAAGCCAATTAGAGCTAAAAGTGATATATATATTATGTTGATTTTCATGATTATTTACTTAAGAATTGAATTTGATAAAGGGTATTGGCTTCTTGCTTTTTTAAGTCAAAAAAGCTGAGTTGAGCATCGAGCAAAATTTGCTGTTGTTGAAAATACTGCATGTAACTAAGCTCCCCTTGAGCCAATGACTTTTTGCTCAGCGTGGCAAGCTTACCGGTTTTGTTAAGTTGCAGCTTCAGACTTTGCAGTTGAGACTCAGTTTCAATATACGATTGGTTTAAGGCAAAAAGGCTTTGCTCTTTTTCATTTATTTGGTAATTGCTTTCTAGCATGGTTTGCTCAAATTTCAATTTGGCTTGCGCTACCTTGTTTTGATTTCCCCACCACCATATGGGAGCGTTTATGCCAATATAGTATCCGTTAAAACCATTTTGACGTTCAAGACTTTGATTAAAGTATCCAAGTGTCAAGTCAGGTGCGTAAAGACTTTTTTGGGTCTTAACCTGTAGCTGAGCATCTCTTTCTAGTGCTTGAGCTCTTGTTAAAAAGCTTTGTCCTAAATGGTCGGCTATTATAAACTCAGGATGGCTAAACCCAGAGCTATCGAGTTGAGCATCTCTCGGCAAAAAGGCCAACTCTTTAACCTTTGCTGCCTTTTGGTTCTTTTGCAGCTGATACTGATTTATTAAAATGCTAATCCTTGCCAATTGTAGTTCAATGAGCCCATGGTCAAGCTCACTTATTTCGCCCATTTTGTGCTGCAAATTGGCAATTCGGTTGAGTTCAATTAGTTCAGCTTCAAATTCTTTTAAAATGGTCAGGGCTTTGCTAGCATAATACCACTCAGCAAAAGCGAGTTGAGAGTTTAAAACGAGACTGTTTTGAACAATATTCAGTTCAGCTTCATTGAGCAATATGCTTTGATTCAGCTGCTTGGCTTCTGAAATTCGTTGCCAAATATTTCCGATTTCTTGATTGAATTGTAAGAAATAATCATTTTGACCATAGTTGATCATTCCATACTGCATAGAAGCATCAAGGGGAGCTAAGGCCCAAACATTCTGCTTCTCTAATTTGGTAAGTTCAACTTGTAGCTGGGCACTTTTTAAAAGTGGATGGTTATCTGCAACGTGTGCTTCAATTTTATTGATATCCCAAGTGTCTTGAGCCTGCGTACTAAAACCCAAAATAAGTAATGTCAAAGTAGCAATTACGGGCTTTTTATTTCTGTGCTTAGAATATTGACGCTTTTCAAGCAAATGATAAAGCACGGGCAGCAAAACCAAGGTGAGCAAAGTGGCGCTAACCAAACCGCCAATTACCACGGTAGCAAGGGGTTTTTGTACTTCGGCTCCGGCACTTGTACTTAAAGCCATGGGCAAAAAGCCTAATGATGCAACAAGGGCAGTCATTAATACCGGACGCAAACGCGCTAAACCACCTTCAATTACAAGTTCTCTTATAGCTAGTTCACCTTTTTGTTTTAGGTCGTTGTAGTAACTAATTAATACAATGCCATTAAGCACTGCTACGCCAAAAAGTGCAATAAACCCAACGCCTGCACTAATACTAAAAGGCATGCCGCGCAGGTAGAGCGCGAAAATGCCACCAATGGCTGATAGCGGGACGGCACTAAAAATCAATAGCGCGTATTTGGTAGATTTAAAGGCAAAGAAGAGTAGAATAAAGATGAGGAACAAGGCAATTGGTACTACCACTTTTAATCGTGCTGAGGCATTTTCAAGCTTTTCAAATTCACCACCAAACTCAAAGTAATAACCTGCCGAAAGCTTCATTTGAGAATTGAGCGTAGATTTTATTTCATCAACCAAACTGGCAATATCTCGCTCCCTAACGTTTACCCCAATATTAATTCGCCGCTTGGTGTTCTCTCTTGTAATCTGCATTGGGCCAAAGCTTTTTACCAAGGTGGCCAATTCGCTCAAAGGAACCATTTGACCTTTTTGACTTTGAATGAAGAGTTTAGAAAGATCAGGGTTTTCAGCATCGGGCTTTTTTAGGCGCACCACAAGGTCAAATT
>JBMYOR010000264.1:0-4754 GCA_049599535.1 Bacteroidia bacterium
AGCCGAAAAGCCAGTTTTAATGTGGGTTTATAAGTAATTGAGCAACTCTTAAGTTGTATGGAGCATTTTGAGTAAAAGAAAAGCACCTGAAACTAATCTTTGATAAAATATCAATTCATCAGTTTCAGGTGCTATGTTTTTCACTAGCTTATGCTTTATTCCTTAATAAAAAAAGTACTTCTAATTTCATTTTCTGATTCAATAATCAAAATATATTGTCCTTTTGGGTATCCTTTTAAAGGCACCGAGTTTAAACCTTCATTTATTACTCCTTTACTAATTACTTGCCCAAGCGTACTCAATATTTGATATGATCCCCCATCAATATCTGAGTTAAAATGCACTACAGTTTTAGATGGATTCGGAAATAATTTTAGCTCAGTATTCAGGTTTATTTCATTTTGAGCGTTCGATTTATCCCATTTATACAAACCATAAGTTGAGTCGCTCTCACTATATTTTGGTGTGAAGTAAAGGGAGTTATTGTAAGTAAACATATGAGAAGTCTTGGTCCACGAAACACATGTATCTTCAACAGATCCAAATCGCGCCTTTATGTTTTTCGAAACCTCGGTGGCTCCGTTTGTATCAACAGTAAAAAGTGATCTATACGTGCCATTAAGCTCGCGTGTAATAACCTTCCATTCATTTTCAAATAATATCATTTCTCTGGCGTCTTTTAAACCACTCACGCTATATATATCATCTGTTGTTTCATCATAAATTAAATATTCATCATTGCCAAAAAGCACTTGAGTAGCAGATGCATTTACAAACCTTTGATCTACCCTTGTAAACTTTGTACTAAAAATCTTAGGGCTTTTATCTGTATGAATTCTTATAAGGCCTAAATCAGTAAGAATTAGTGCTGAATTCAATGTGTTTCCAATAATTTGGAAATCTGGATCTTGAGCCGCCCTCGGAAGTGTGTCAATTTCAATTATAGTATCAGTACTAATTTTTAAAATAGCCCAGTTTAACTCTTGAGTTATAGAGTTTCCGATGCCATATAGGTCATTACCAACTTTAAAGTATTTTATATATGGATAATCTACCTTAAAATAATTTTTAAATTCAATGGCTGTTTTGGTAATAGGATTATACATTTTAAATACACTCTTATTGTCAGAGTCAAAACTCGGAAAATACATATCGTAATTTCTGTTGCCCACCCAACTGTAATAATCGAAGTTGGTTACATCAGCCATTACATTATTACTAAAATCATAAGCCCATGTTAAAACTTCAGGTCTAAACCTACCCATTGATCCTGAAATGAACATAAAACTTGAGTCATTTGAAAATTGAACTTGGCCATAGGTGTACAATCCAACTTTTGAAACTAATGTAATACCACTAGCATCTTTTTCGAAAAAACCTAACCCAATATCGTTAGATTGTAATAGAAAGTAAATACTTCCATTTTTTTTAAAAGAATAAACGGGAGATTGGGCTTGGAAGTGTGTTGTCTCAACTCCAAGGCGCATGCGAGGCTTGTTTAAAGCAATGTTTTTATACAATAAGGTTACTTGTTGAGTGGTTTCGTTCATTTGATACAAGTTGTTGGTGTCATTTACTTCTGCCCAGAAAAAAATTTCTCCATCATAAGCATTAATAAAATTCATGGGCGCATCTAACGAAGCAACTTTTTTAAACGATTGGCCAAGTGTTGTAACTACTATGCCTAAAAAGCAGATTAGGGTAAGCGTTTTTTTCATAACATTTTTTTTATTGATTGGTATTAAGATGTACAACAAAAGCGCTTAGTTGCACACTCTTATCAATAAAAATAAGTTGGTTGAATTAACTAAATTAAAAACCGATAAGGTAAATCTTTGTCTTCTTCGGCATAGTCAATGCCAATTCTTGGGCTGGCAATAATTTTAGATTTCGGAATTTTTACATCAGTTTCTTCAATCCAAATCATGTTACCAGTTAGATGCAATCCATTATGATGGGTAGAAATCCCCATGGCTTTGCTCATTTTACCAGGCCCATTGCAAAGGTTTTTTAAGTTTTTGATTTTTCGGCGTTTGAGCATTTCATCAATACCGTTTTCTGGCCTTATTGCCCTGATTAATACTGCGTGCGGCACGCCTTTTAAATTGCTTACTACATTAAACAAATGATGAATTCCATAGCACAGTTAAACGTATGATATTCCGCCTTTGGCAAACATGGTTTTGGTGCGCTTGGTTAAGCGGTTTCCGTAGGCATGAGAAGCTTTATCGGTGGCACCAGCGTACGCTTCGGTTTCGGTAATTATGCCACTGGTAAAAACGCCATTAATATTTGTGCAAAGTCTTTTGCCAATTAAGCCTTTAGCAAGGCGCACTACATCTGCTTGTAAGTAATATGATTCGGGCAGCTTTTGGCCCATTTACTTTACGGTAATTTCTCCTGTTTTTTGATTGTAAATTGGCACTAGATTAAACTCATCAACTTTGTTGCAGTAGGCTATATCATCTTCAAGGTGTAAATGAGCCAGCCTATTGGTATGCGATGCGTTTTTCATAAAATCTTTTACGTTAGGTTTAGCCATATCGTAAAGCCTGCTCGATGCCAAACACGAGTCGCAGTCAGTTTGCCATCCTAAGTCAATTAGCCTTTGAGCCATGGCGCCTGCTACAATAGTGTCTTCTAAATTAAACCTATCTCGCCACCCTGCTGCCAAAAACATAACTGAATCGTGCTGCTCATTAATGTAGTTTACCACAGCCGATAGGTTTAAAAATGAACCTACTACAATTTCTTTGGCATTTTTGGCTTTAATAAGTGCTTTTGTGCCATTGCTGGTGCTAAGCACAACGGTTTTGCCTTTTAAGTCAGATTTTGAAAATGCCAACGGAGAATTGCCAATATCAAAACCTTTTACAATGTCACCTTTGCGCTCGGCGGCAGCTATATAGCCTTTTGCTTTATATTCTTTTGCTTCGTCAACTGTGCTTACCGGAATTATTTTTTCTATGCCAGATCCTAATCCAGCTACAATTGCACTGGTGGCTCGGTAAACATCAATTACTACTACCGCTTTCTTTGTTAATTCATAAAGTGGAATATGAAACGGTGAGAAACAAACTTCAACTTTCTTACTCAAGAGCTTTTGTTTTGATTGAACAATAGGTTTTTAAGATGATTTTTTATAGTACTTTATAAAGCCAAATAATAGCCTTTTTGCTGAATCAAGTGATTCTAAATGTTGGTCTCTTTCTTCTTCAGATATATAATGAAGTTTTTCGGCCAAGTAATACATTGATTCAATCTGATAAATAATGCCTTTTGCTTTAAATAAATAATCTAAAGACTCGGTACCGTATTTTCTGCTGGCAGCTGCAGCAATGTTTGATGGCAATTGCGTTACCGATTCTCTTAAAAAATAAGCCAAGCCCTGATTGGTAGTTTCAGGGAAAGTTTCGGCCAACTTATATGCTTCAGCGGCCAAATCTATTGATGCCTTCCATACATCTAGGTCTTGTGCTTTCATAAATAAAAATATTAGTTACAACTATTTGTAAAAAGGGAGTTTAACAACTTTTCCTTTTGCAAACTTTTTACGAATTTTTACCAATACTTCAGAGTCAACCTTATTATGCGGTAGGTTTACATAACCCAAGGCAATTGCTTTTTCTAAGCTAGGCGATTGTGTGCCTGATGTAATGTATCCAATTTCTTGTTCATTTTCGTCGCAAATTGGGTACCCGTTTCGTGGTATAGCACGCTCAAGCATTTCAATTGCTACCAGTTTTTTGGTTACACCTTCTTCTTTTTGTTTTGTAAAAAACTCTTTGTCTACAAAATCTGACTCCTTTTTTAGTTTTGTAATCCAACCTAATCCGGCTTCAAGTGGCGATGTTTCGTCTGTAATATCGTTTCCATAAAGACAGTATCCCATCTCTAAACGTAGGGTATCTCTACAGCCTAAACCAGTAGGCTCAATTCCAAACTCTTTGCCCGCTTCAAGTATGGCATCCCACACTTGCTCAGCTGAATCTTTGTGTGCGTAAATTTCAAAACCACCGGCGCCGGTGTAGCCTGTGTTACTAATTACTACATTAGAAGCACCTGCAAAATCGTTTATTCTAAATTGATAAAAAGGTATTTCGCTAAGGTTTTGCTCAGTAAGTTTTTGTAGCGCTTCAGTAGCCTTTGGCCCTTGTACTGCCATAAGTGCAATATCATCTGATATGTCTTCAATTTCAGCACCAAACTTTTCGTTTTGTTGGCTAATCCAGGTCCAGTCTTTATCAAGGCAAGCACCATTTACTACCAACATATAATCGTTTTCGCCTTTCATATAAACCAAAAGATCATCAACAATACCACCCTTACCATTGGGTAAACAAGAGTATTGTGCTTTGCCGCTCGATAGTTTAGAAACATCGTTGGTGGTAATATAATCGATTAGTGCTTTGGCGTTTGGCCCTTTTACCAAAAACTCTCCCATGTGGCTCACATCAAACATGCCAAGTCTTTCTCTTACAGCAAAATGCTCTTGCTTAATTCCGGCATATGAAACCGGCATTTCAAAACCTGCAAACGGAACCATTTTAGCTCCAAGATCTATATGTTTTTGGTAAAGTGGTGTCTTTTTCATGAGTATATTTATAAAAGCGATTTAAAAAATCGCCGCAAAAGTAAGGTTAGAAATTTTGAAAATATTTATGCCTACAAAAGGCGGCAATATAGCAAACTTTAGTTCTTTTTCAATCGCTTAGCTGTCAAGCCGTGCAATGGCATTAATCCAACGGTAAGGA
>JBMYOR010000265.1:0-4743 GCA_049599535.1 Bacteroidia bacterium
TACCGAGAAAAAACTTGTAATTGCCAAAGAAGATGCTGAAAGGGCCAAACGTGCCGAAGAGCTTTTTTTAGCCAATATGAGCCACGAGCTAAGAACCCCGCTTAATGGTGTAATTGGTTTTACAAGATTGCTATTGGGCACCCAACTCAATAAAACACAAAACGAGTATGTAAATACTATACAAACATCGGCCAATCATTTAATGGCAATAATTAACGATATACTTGAAATATCGAAGATTAAAGCGGGCGAAATTGAGTTTGAAGCCCTACCCATATCGCCAACCAAATTGGTAATGAATGCGGTAAATACCTTTAAGGTAATGGCTACCCAAAAGCAAATTGCTGTATTTGAAGAGATTGATAGAAAAATTCCGCCTTATATAATTGGAGACCAAACTCGATTAAACCAAATATTGCTCAACCTACTAAGTAATGCCATAAAATTTACGCAACAAGGCAGTGTAATTGTAAGGGTTAACCTTACAAAAGAGCATATCGATAAGGTTGAGTTACTTTTTGAAATTGAAGATACGGGGGTTGGTATTAGTAATGAAAGGCTCGAAAAAATATTTGAGAAGTTTAAACAAGCAGAATCGAGCACCAGCCGTGAGTTTGGCGGTACCGGCCTAGGTTTGGCCATATGTAAAGATATGGTTGAGCTACAAGGCGGTAAAATTTGGGTTGAGAGTGAAGTTGACAAAGGATCAAAATTTTCATTTAACCTGAGCTTTAAAATATCGGGGCCTGTTGAAATGAAAGAATCGGTAAAAGGTGCCATTGAGCAAAAAGACCTAGGTACCGTAAAATTACTTTTGGTTGAAGACAACAAGATAAATGTTAAACTAGCTGAAAATGTATTTAAAAAATGGGGCGGAAACCTTGAATATGCAGTAGCCTATAATGGCAAAGAAGCAATTGAAAAATTAGAAGAAGCCACTTTTGATATTATTTTAATGGATTTGCAAATGCCCGTAATGGATGGCTTTGAAACCACCAAGCATATAAGGCTAAATATGGATAAACCTATAAAAGAAACCCCTATTATAGCCTTAACAGCCGACGTAATGTTGAGCGAAAAAACCCGCGCTTTTGAAGCAGGTATTGATGATTACATTACAAAACCATTTGATGCGAATAAGCTATTTACCACAATTACACGCCTTGTAGCACCAAATACTTAATTAAGGCTTAACATGGTTTAATCAATTTTACCTTGGTTGAATATTTTGGTATTTTCACGCAAAATATTAAGCACACTCTCGGTTAAAGCATAAATCAAACATGAGAAAACTCATTTTCTTACTACTACTTTTAAGCTCAATTAAGTTGCAAGCAGCTCAATTGATAATTCCTATGGACGATGCCCAAAAAAATCACCTTAAAGCCTACGGAATTGCCTATTGGGTTTTAGATAAAGAGATATCGATAGAGTGGCTGCTCAACTACCGTGGCGGCAGCTTTGCTTTTCCGTATGCAAGCGATTTTGAGAAAGAATGTATACTTCGGGGCGTTTCTTATGAAATGATTGCCGATGCACAGTACACATCAATAAAGGCACAAATTGCTAATCCTGAAATGAATATGGATGCAGTAAAAATGGAAAAAGCACCGCGTGTTGCCATTTACAGCCCCAAAACCAAACAACCCTGGGACGATGCCGTAACCATGGTTTTAACCTATGCCGAAATACCTTACGATGTTGTATTTGATGATGAAGTAATGCAAAATAAATTGGCCGAATATGATTGGCTGCATCTGCATCACGAAGATTTTACGGGCCAATTCGGAAAATTTTGGGCCAACTATCATAACAAACCTTGGTATAAAGCTGAAGAGAAAGAAGCCAATGAAATGGCCGCAAAATGGGGGTTTGATAAACCATCGCAACTAAAACTTGCCGTGGTTAAAAAAATTAGAGACTTTGTTTTGGGTGGTGGCTTTTTATTTGCCATGTGCTCAGCTACAGACACCTACGATATTGCTCTGGCCGCTGAAGGCGTAGATATATGCGAAAGAATGTTTGATGGTGACCCAATGGATCCACAAGCTCAGAAAAAATTGAATTATGATGCCTGCTTTGCTTTTGAAGATTTTAGGCTTGAAACTAGCCCTTATGTATACGAGTACTCAAGCATTGATGTAGATCCAAGAAGGCGACCCGTAACCGAGAAAACAGATTATTTTACCCTTTTTGAATTTTCGGCTAAGTGGGACCCTGTGCCAACCATGCTATGCCAAAACCATACAAGAGTTGTAAAGGCATTTATGGGCCAAACCACCGCTTTTAGAAAAAATCAAGTAAAAAGCGATGTTTTAATTATGGGCGAAAACAAGGCTCTTGACGAGGCACGTTATATTCATGGCGAATACGGCAAAGGTATGTGGACTTTTTATGGTGGTCACGACCCTGAAGATTACCAACATTTGGTTTATGAACCACCAACCGACCTTAATCTGTTTCCTCACTCACCAGGATACCGCCTAATTTTAAACAATGTGCTTTTTCCGGCCGCCAAAAAGAAAAAGCAAAAAACATAATTATAAATGCGTGTAGTTGTATTTGTGCTTTCAATAGTTTTATTGGCATCATGTGGTGGCAATAACAATGGGGCCTTAAATCCGTACCAATCAAAGTGTAAGTTTAACAAAGAGATTAAACACTTTACCTACACCAACCTTTCAAAAGCCTTGGCCGATTCAATTACAATTGAAAATAAAGGAGTACAAAAAAACTTGATAATAAGCTTTGAACGCAACTCAAAGCTAAACACCATAATTGAAAAAGGTAAGGGCCTAATTTTTAAAGGAACCGCCACCAAGTATAATAACTTCTATTTTTTAAATTCAAAAGTTGACAGCGGTTATCAAATATTTGTGCTGCGGCATAATAATGATAAAATTCAGGGCATCTGCGATTTTGAAAAGCAGCTTAAATTAATTGATAATAATATAGAGCAAGGTTTTTATCAATCATTAGTACATAAAAATCAAAATGGATTTTATGTATTGAGTACTGATAAAAAAGAAATGACTAAACTGTATTCTCAAATACTGCTCAGTATTGATGAATGGCAAATTATGAATTAAGAATCTGAGCTATTCGTGTTGAAGCACCAATAGAAAATTCTTTAAGATAAAAAGGCTCAAAAGTTGCCAGATTCTCAAATGCACTAGCCTTGTATTTTTCAATAGCTGTTTTAGCCATATCAATGGCATTTAGCTTAATTTTTTGGTCAAAAACCCAATTTTTATGCTTTAGGATTTGGGCACATTTCTCGGCCCCATTACCGGCAAAAACCACTTTTTTATCTGTAAAATCTAAAAATGATTTTTCGTCAATTACCAATGGCGTAGTTTCAAATATCTGGCCTGTTGCTGTGTAAGCTGCGGTATAAACTTCCATTCTTCGGGCATCTAATAGCGGAACTGCCAATTCGCAGTGATGATGTTTAAAAATAGCGTTTCGCAAAATTTCAAGCGTGGGCACATTTATAAGCTTACAGTTTGTTGCCAAACTAATTCCTTTTGCAAAAGATAAACCTATTCTTAAGCCTGTATACGACCCTGGTCCTGAACTAATTGCTACCGCATTAATTTCACTCAAATCTATACCCACTTTGCCGCACAAATTTTGTGTAGCAACTGCCAGCGTTTTAATGTGCTTTTCGCCTTCAAAAAGATGTTCAAAGGCCAATATCTCATCACCTTTACTAAGGGCTACACTCCCATTAAAAGTGGCGGTTTCAATATTTAAAATTAACGGCTCCATTAAAACTCAATATCAAAACTAATGGATTTACCTGCTCTAATTACTTCAACAGTTGTTTTGTCGCCTTTATCAAAAGCTGCTAATGCTCCCATATAAGTCATCATATCTTTAACTTCTTTTGCCCCCAACTTAGTAATAATATCACCCTTTTGTAGCCCAGCCTTTTCAGCGGGTTTTCCTGGGCTCACACCATCAATTTTTAAGCCCTTGGCATCGCCAAAATAATCAGGCACAATACCAAGAGTTACTTTAAAACTTGGTGCCTTTCTGCTTTTTCCGCTTTTGGTTTTATTGTAGTTAATGCCCTTAGATTTATCAAGTGCCAAGCAAGTTTCAATTGCCATATCAAGTATCATTTCAATACCCTCATAATTTATTTTTTCTTCATCATCTGTGGGTTTGTGATAATCTTCATGAGTGCCCGAAAAAAAATGAATAGATGGTACTTTATTCAAATAAAAACTGGTATGATCTGAAGAGCCCATTCCACTTGGGTTTCTATTAATAACAAAATTACTCGTATCTACTAAAGCCAAAACCGAATCCCAAGCCGATGATGTTCCCGTTCCGTACAAACCAAGTTCATTTTTATCATTTAACCTACCCACCATATCAAAATTCATCATGTAAATAGGTTTGTATAAATTGTACAGCTTGTTGTTTACGTAAGCTTTAGAGCCCAAAAGGCCCAATTCTTCAGCACTAAATGCTATAAATATGTAGTTGTGCTTTAATTTTTTACTTGCTTTTAATTCACCTGCCAAAGCCAACATTAACGCTACACCACTAGCATTATCATCTGCCCCATTATGTATTTGCGGCTCACCAATGTACCTTGAGTTTCCATATTCACCGTAGCCTAAATGATCATAATGTGCACCTACAAAAACAGTTTTATCGCCTTTTCCTTTTAAGTAAGCAATTACGTTTCGTCCCGTTTTTAATGCTCTAATTAGTGAAACTTCTACTGTA
>JBMYOR010000266.1:0-4741 GCA_049599535.1 Bacteroidia bacterium
TAGCTTTGACACCTTAGGCAGTTTTGGTGTAAAACTTACAGTTACCTTTAGTGATAATGGCTGTAGTACGAGTACTATAAAAAAAGACGATATTGTTGTTCAAAGGTTTCCGACATCCATAAATAATGGGAATTTAGAAACACAGATTTATCCAACCATAATAAATAATGTACTTCATATTGAATCAAACCATCAAATAGAATCTATTTTAATGGTTTCAGTTGAAGGTAAAACACATTTATATAAAACCACAATGGCATTGCCTATAACATTAAATACCAGCAAATTACCAAAAGGCGTTTATATGCTTATTATTAATACTAATAATGGTGATCAGGTTTTTAAGGTCATTAAACAATAAAAAGGGCATTGTGGCAAGATATAAATATCTCGAATTGATTTTAAACGCTGTTTAATGCCCAAAATATACTTTTCGCATGTTAAAACATCACTTGCTAGTAAATGCATATAAAACTTTTAAAAAAAGTATTAAGCAATAGACTTACCGCTGAACTTTTAAATTAATCGATCATATTAGAATATGCTACACCTTTCAATTAAAGAGGAAAACCAATATTTCTTTAAAGGGGTATTGGTAATCTTGCCAATAAACCAAAAACTCTTGTAAAACTAAACATAGGAGCGATTGAAATCGCTCGCTTCTGATCAGAAACAATGGACTTTAGTCCATCAGTGCGTGTGTTAGTAATATCGAAACCCATTTTTCTTTATTCAGAATAAATAAATACCGCAATAATTACAGCCCTTGTATGTTAAACGATATTTTTACTGGAACGGCCTACAACCAAAAAGACGAGCAACTAATTTTAATAGACTAAATTCATCTATTTTACGACTAAACATCTAATTTGTTCGGTGAAAAAACAAAAAAAACAACACATATTGCACCCATCAAAAGAAAAAATGATTTAATGAAAGGTTTTAAAGTGTATCTCTTGCTAAGTTTTTGCCTGTTATTATGTTTTGGCTGCTTTGCTCAAACTAAAGCAAATAACCAAAACCTTAAATTAACATCAAATATCATTGCTCAACAAGATCAGTCAAACCTTCTAGTAAAAATAGAAAATCAAAACTTTAGTGTTCAAAACCCTTTATTAAGTGCTTGCACTATTAGAATTATTGGTACAGACGGAATTGTTGTTAGCCATAACTATATTCACAACCAAACTGCTTTTAACTTAAGCCTATTAGATCTTAAGCCAGGGCAATATTATTATACCGTAAAAACAAAAAATCACCGCATATTAAAAGGTTCATTTACAACACTACCCAATAACCATTTGGCCAACCTTTAAGGTTGGTCATGGGTGGCGTTTTTTAACAATTTTGGCATCATAAACTCTTTTTAAAAAGCCAATAATTGAACCTTGTCATTCTCTTATAAATTAAAACCGTTTTCATTCTGTTGTAATTGCAGTCGCTCATTTAAGGTGGGCGACTTTTTTATTTTGATTACTTTTTTAGCATACCCTCAATAATACCAGCTATAAATATTTAGCATAAATGCATACCGTTTGCTCCCTTTCCTACCCCTTTAATCACGCTAAAGAGAGCAATTTTTTCTCCGCCAGTTGGCAGAAAGTTAGAAATAGGCTTTAGAGTTGCCATATATAGTTAATGACTTAATGCTACAAAAGCGGGGGTCAATTCCTTTATGTACTGCAAAAAGTGACTTCTAATCTTAATTATGTAGATAAGCATTTTTTATAGGTGCAATTTGTGATTTAATCCCATATTCAAAATATTTGCACCTATAAATATCTAGTTTTAAAACAGATATAAATTAAAACCATGAAGAAACTAGCCCTACTCTTCCTTACTGTTATTTTGTTGTTCTTCAATGCGAAAAATTCTTCTGCAAGCCACATTTATGGAGCAGACATTGAATGGCAATTATTAGCTAAGGACTCACTCTTGGTAACAGTAACTGTTTTTAGAGATTGCAATGGCACACCACTATCTCTTACTTCAATTAACGTTTACAATGGTTTAGACTCATTAAGTTATAAACCAAAAATTGACTCTTCAACCATTGAAGATGTTACACCAATTTGCGCAAACGTTGATACGCGCTGTGGCAAACAAGGTGGCACATTTAAATATGGAATTGAAAAATATGTTCTAACTGCTGTGGTAAATATTGATTCACTAAAAAAACAAGGCTGGTGCGAAACCTACATAAGTTGGCAGCAATGCTGTAGGTCTAATACCATAACTACTGGCCAAGCGAATCAAGGCTTTTATGTAAATGCATCTTTAAACCTTTGCAATCTTGTTCAAGTAAAATGGAATCACTCACCAAAAATTCTCTTTTCTCTGGGGCAGTCAACAACAGAATATTTTGATGTCTCAATAAATGAAGATGTTGATTCAATTAAATACCATTTTGTACCTGCGCTAGGGGCTAAAGACTCAATAACTAAATACGATAGTAATTATAGCTACAAAAAGCCAATATCTTATCTTGGTTTCCCAAGGGATAGCATGGCCTTACCTAGGGGGATTCATTTAGATTCTAACTATGGCCATTTAAATTTTAGGCCAATGAGAAATGAAATTGCTGTTGCAGCAGTTGAAGCAACAGTTTATAAAAGCGGAAAATTAATCGCTTCAACCAAAAGAGACATACAATTTATTGTTCTTAAAAACTTTTATAGCAAAAATCCTTTACTCTCTGATTTTGATGGAGAATTTCCTAGCACCAATAAAGAATATAGCAATAGGTATAAGCGACTTATTTGCGGAAATAGAAAATTCTGTTTTGATATTGCATCTTCTGCTACCTACAAAAATGATTCAACATTTATCGAAGTAATTGTTGCACCTTCTAATTCAACATTTAATTTGATAGATTCAAATGCCAGACTAAAAGAAGGCACCTTTTGCTGGGATCCACGATCTCAAAAAGCCAACACTACATCTACCCTTGCGCTCAGAGTGAGAGACAATGCTTGTCCGGTTTATAATAGAAATACTTTTTACTATGAAATGACCTTGATAGACTCGCTTAAGGTTAAACCAAAAATGGAAATTAATGCACTAAATGATTGTGGTGATTTTGAGTTTAAGGTAACCGAAAAGAGTAATCTCCCTTTTCAATGGGTTAAATGGTATGTAAACGATACCATTTTAATTAGTGAAAACGACAGCTTCAAATACAGATTTGACTCAATTGGCAAATACCCAATAAAACTTGTGGTTGATGATTGTAGAGAATTGGTATTTAGAGATACTTTAACTGTAAAGACTGCAAATAAGCTTAGTATTAACTTTAATGACACCAAGGTTTGTCCTAATACTGACTTTGAATTAAAACCGATTATTTCTGGTAATAATGGCAGTTACAAATTACAATGGCAGCTTGGAAGTAGTATTGAACTGGTTACTACTCTAAATTCGAATATTTTGAAATTTGATAATTCACTAATTACTAAATCAATTTCAGATAGTATTTGGCTTACAGCTACAGATTCATTGGGTTGTATTGCTGATACAGGATACACATTATTGATTCGAAAATTTATTGAAAACGATTTTCAATCAAATGATTCATTATGCTCAAATGATTATGATTATTATTTGAGCAACTACGCAAACGACGGTAAATGGAAAGGCCCAGGTATTTACAACGATAGAATTATTGACATTGACCAAATGGCTTGGGGTAATAACCACTACACATTCTATATGCAAAACAAGGATGTCTGTGTTATAGACTCCGCCGTAATAAAGTTGAAAAAATCACCACGAGTTAAAGTTGGTAGAGACTTTTCAGCTTGTACAAGCAGTGATACCATGGTATTAAAGGGTAATCCAAGCGGCGGACGTTGGTCGGGCTCTGGCATTTCGCAATCTGGCATTTTCAATCCTGCTGCTTTAAAAGTTGGCACTTACCGACTCTCTTATTATGTTGACTCGGCTAACTGCACTTCTCGAGATAGAGTTTATGTAACCGTTTTAGATTATAAGCCTGAGGTAAGCGTAACTGAAAAAATTGAAGTATGCAATAATGGAGATTCCGTGAAGTTTGAAGCATCAGTTTCAGGTGGATTTTGGAAACTTGAAGGAGTACAACATAATGTAAATCCATTAATTGTAAGCCCTATTGATTATGAGCCTTCAACCATGAAACCTAGCTATACCTTTATTGATTCAATTGGCTGTCAAACAGTTGAGAAATCTAGTTTCATTGTAAACAGAATTTTTAAACCCTCCTTTACCCTAATAAGCGACTCTCTTAGAATTAACGATACTTTGGTGGCAATAAACACTTCAAACTATGGGGCAAAAGTTGAATTTATGTGGGAGTATGATTCCCCGTTAAATTTAACATCTAACTCAGATTCATTTAAAAGTGTTTTAGACACAAGCGGCGTATTTAACTTAAAACTAGTTTCAACCCATAACAAAACCTTGTGCAGTGACACAACAAGCAAAAAAATTGTGGTAGGTTATCCCGTTGGCCTTTCAAAAAAACAAGAAGACATACAGATTTATCCAAATCCAGCAAATCACGTACTTAATATCAAATCAAAATATTCAATTAATACCAAGATTTTTACAATTCATGGAGTTGAGTTAATCCACTCAAACAAAAATCAAATTGACATTTCTATGTTACCAAGTGGTATTTATATGATTTTGGTTGACTACGGAAGCGGCGTTTACAAACAACACTTAATTAAAAGGTAGATTAAGTCATCAAACTACTTTTCAATAT
>JBMYOR010000267.1:0-4732 GCA_049599535.1 Bacteroidia bacterium
AGGCAAGCAAGAGAACCATTTTTTCTTTGTGGCCGGCAGAAATGATAACATTCAAATGCTGCTCGAAAGTTTAGATGACCCCATAAGCACTTGTAAAATTGTGGGCTTGGCTGTTAATAATGATATTGCTCAGATTAATGAATACAAAAGAGCATTTTATGAAATAAATGGAGAAAATCCGGCGCTAAAAGCCCAATTGCTTAACCTAGCGTATCAAGAGCAAATGCAGCAAATTGCAGATAGCACCCAGTATGTAATGGCAGGTTTGTTCGCCTTATATAATGGCAACATTTACAGTAGTCAAAATACCCATATTTATGATTCGTTTCTTAAAAAATGGCAAGGCAATGATTCTCCTTATTTTAAGGATTTTGCTAATAAAATAACGCCAACCAAAAGCACTAATTATAATTTTACGTGGATTATAGTTGCTTTAATTATTGGCCTTGCCATCGGCATAGGTTTTAGCATTTTTTGGTTGAAAAAACGAGAGAATCTAAACCCATTTGAAAGTAAAAGCCAACTACTAAATGAGCTTAGTGTTCAAGAGAAAAAGGTGCATCGTTTATTAGAAAACGGTTTATCTAATAAAGAAATCTCTAATGAATTGAATATTGGTGTAAATACGGTTAAAAGCCATGTTAGCTCAATACTTAATAAGCTAAAGATCAAGTCTAGAAAAGAAATAATGGTTTAAACACAAATTGTTTAAAACCTGCGCTCCTGTTCATAATATGCAAATCAACACTTAAACACAACACTTCCTTAGAACTTTAAGGTTGTGATAAAACAGTGTTATACTAAATTCGATACCCTTATTACTTTACCCATGGCCAATACCAAGCATAAATCCATTTGAATTAAAAGGGGTATCGATAATCTTTCCACTAAACTAAAAACCCCGTAAAACTACACATACGAGTGATTGAAGTGCATCGCAGTACTAGTACTAGTAAAACCGATACCAATTTGAATTAAAATTCAACATTATACAAATGCTCCATTTGCTTTTGCATTATTGTATTAGGCGTTAGCTTAGTAAGGCTATTTCTGAGCATGCCCAGTATCGGATTTTGGTTTTGCGCCATTTTACCAATTCGCCACGAGCTATTTACTATTTGGTGGGTTCTCGCTAATCGTTTTTGCTCAAAAGCCTTAAATGCATCATAATAAGAATCATTGGTGATTAAACATTTATATAATGTTGCGGCATCTTCAATAGCCATGCATGCTCCCTGCCCCATATTGGGCGTAGTAGCATGCGCCGAATCTCCTATCAACAATATATTATTAAATGCATACTGTTTTATAGGTTTCAAATCAATTATATCATTCCAAAGCATGTCCTTTTCGTTGGTATTACCTAGCACATCTAATACTCTGCTGTGATAATCTCTAAAATTAGCTTTAAGGTCATTTAATGTCCATTGGCGCATTATTGGGCTATTTTGCTGAGCATTTACAACAGCAAACCAATAAACTCTATTATTGGTTAAGGGCACTATTCCAAATCTTCCGCAGTTTCCCCAAGTTTCGCTAGTGCTATTAAGGCTCGCGCCCATATTTTTTGCTATACCACGCCAACAAGTATAACCTGCATAGCGTTTTTTACTATTAGGGTTAACAAATTCCCTGATTTTAGAATGTATCCCTTCTGCGCTTATTATAAATTTAGATGTAGCTGTAGTTCCGTCTTCAAAATGCATTTTGTAACTATTACCTACTCTTTGCACTAAAGATAGCTTTTTGCCCCATTTTACCGTGTTATTGCTGAGCTCATTTAGTAAAACCTTATGCAAATCGGCTCTATGTATAGCGTGATTTTTATAAACAGAACCATTTTTACCAACTACGGGGCTTGATTCAGATTTTGAAAGTTCATGGCCCTTTTTTGTAAGTATCTGTAGAGATTGTATTGGCTTTGCTGCTGCACAAACCCCATTCATTACCCCTATTGAGTCAAGTGCCTTTATAGCATTAATAGCCAACATTAAACCTGCCCCTACCGGTTTACATTCTTTAGCGGATTCAAAAACGCTAACCTTAATTCCCGCCTTTTTAAAGCCAATTGCTGCAGCTAATCCCGCAATTCCACCACCAATAATGCTTATTTCTGCTTCCTTATTATTAATCATTTTGTTGCTTTTATAATTGGTAAAGCAAAAATCACATTAAAGTACAACTGATTATTTTACATAGGTTAAATTCTAATGAGCATTGAGAATAACACCATTATTTAATTTGATTGAATAACTTCCATTGTATTTTATAAGCAGGGGGCTATTTAAAGGGCTTGAAAAACGCTCTAATTAAGCATTTTACCCAAGTTTAGGTTTTAAGGCATAAGCACAGATAATCATTTAATTACTTACTGCTTACCAGCCCTTATTCTGCTTAAGCTCACTTGGGTGGTTCCTAAATAACTTGCCAAAAACTTTAATGGGATTCGGTTAGACACCCCCGGATATTTTGCTTCTAAAGCATGGTATCGTTCTGCGGCGCTCATAAAGCGTATATCTTCAATACGTGCTTGACACTCAAGAAAAGCCCACGTCATCAATTTCCTGTACAGTGTTTCAATTTCATGGTGTTTGAGTGATAATTCTTCAAGATCCTTTTGTTTTACAGATTCAATAATCGAATCTTCAGTAAGTTCAATAGCCTTATGGCTTTGCATTCCGGTAAAAACACTACTTACACCCCCTAAAAACTGACCATCCATAGCAATGTAATCAGTTACATCGAGCCCCTTGTGCAAATAATAAACCCTGCCTGAACCCTTTACAATAAAGTGAACCTGCTTATCTATTTGGCCAATTTCTAATAAGTGTTCTCCTTTTTTATAGGATTTTTCAACAATAAGCTCAGCTATAAGCTCTTGGCTAGATTTAGAAATAGCATGTACCATTTGCAGGGCTTCTAACACTTTCATTGGTTAAAAATAGTGCTATTAAACTTGATGAGTATAAAAGGATATTTTTTGATTTAATTGGTACTTTACTCGTAATACCTTTCACTTTGCAACTAAGGCCCCTAATTCCAGTAATTTTATTAAATTTTTTAAATTCAACTAGGTGTTGAGCCCATTCTAAAACTAATACTAATTATTAGTAAGCAATCTCCAAAACCAGCACGTGTTCAGTAAGTTCCTTAATATAAAATGAATGATTCTGAAGCACTCTTTCGGCATCATCTATTCTATTTATAAGTTCATTCTCATAAACAGCCAAGTACATATAATCGGTAACCAATTCTTCTGCATGATACTGCAAACTGATATCTATTGAGTCAATTTTTATAGTTTTAGATTTGGCATTAAGCTTATTGTTATCGTTAATTTCCCAATAGTCAGTTGTGTTTTTATTAGGGTTTGCTGAAAAACTCAATTCAGAGCCAACTTTGAGTGATTGAAAATCCTTAGGGTTATAAAACCACTTTTTAAAAATGAGCTCATTAACATGCTCTACGTGTTTTTTTCTTTCAATTCGCAATTGCCCTAATTCATCTTTAAATATTGTGGTATAAAACTTTAAAGTAGGAGAAAACTCCAAGCCGTGGGTTTTATTAAAAATATTATTATCGGGCTTAATATCCCAATGTTTTCCTGCATAATCAACACTATAGCTGTCATTATTAAAACCAGGTATATAAATTGTATTTTCAGTCTTATTAAGCTCTTTAATAAACTTGTTTATTAAAGAAATATGAGACTTATCTAAAGCCTTCTCCCATTTACCCACCTTTTCTGTTCCACAATAGTTTTTTAGATTACTAACGCCATAATAGGCACCTTCTTTTTTAATAATCTGAAAGTCTCCGTTCAAAGTAATACTTTCCTTTTCATCAAAATGAAAACCACTAAACGATACGGATAATGAAGCCAATAAATCTTCTCCCCCAGTGTGAGCTGATAATATAATGCAAGCCACTACAATAGATAAAACTGAGCGCACAAATCCCAATATTGACTTAAGGCGTAGCGATTGTTTTAGCATGAATAGGTTTTAAGCGAATTTACCCTTTTTGACATTCGCCTTTATTTTAGGTGAAAAAGATTCAGTTTGCTGGTTCTTTTTATGGTTAAAAGCGCCTGTTTAATTTTGGATCAAGAAACAAATTGTAGTTAGCCGGCAACAAAAAGCAATTATCTATTTCAATGCAAACCAAAACAGCATCAACTTTGTATTACCTAAACCACCAACTGAACTAACATAATGAAGAAGCATTACACAAAAAGTTTAATACTACTAGCGGCTTGTTTACTTATGTTATCGTTGAATGATTCAAAAATTGAAACAACCACTAAAACTGACAAAATGAAAATAGAGATATGGAGCGATGTAGTTTGCCCATGGTGCTACATTGGAAAGCGTAGGTTTGAAACCGCATTAAAAGATTTTGAGTTTAAAGATCGCCTTGATATTGAATGGAAAAGCTATCAGTTAGACCCCAGTATGCAAACTGATACAACCTTAAACATACACCAATATTTGGCTGACCGTAAAGGCATGAGTTTGGCCCAAGCGAAAGCTATGGGCGACAACGTAACTGCTGTGGCTGCCCAAGAAGGCTTGAAATACGATTTTACTAAAACTATTCCTGTAAATACCATTAAGGCGCATAGGCTACTGCACTTTGCCAAAACCAAAAGCCTGCAAGATGAAATGAAGGAAGCCTTACTTAAAGCCTATTTTATTGATAGCAAAAACCTAGATGAAAATGCCACATTGGC